>JAIOPA010000284.1 GCA_021414165.1 Candidatus Eiseniibacteriota bacterium | reverse complement strand
CGGGCCTTACGCCGCGTCGGTCGCGGGGCCTTCCTCGGGCATGGCCAGGCTCGAGCCCAGCGATCGCACCCGGCTCGCGAACGCCTGCGGCGCGCTCTGCACGAGTGCGGTCGAGTAATGGCCCTGGATCGGCCACTCGCTCACGAGATCGGCGATCTCGGGGTTCTCGTAGCGCTCGGCCTCGGCAATGGCGAGCACGGGCGGCGGCGCGTCCTGCTGGGCCAGCGCGTCGAGCACGCGGCGCAGCGGGGCCACCTCGGCGGTGGGCTCGAGCAGCACCACGTCGAAGTGCCGGATCTGCGCGTCGATCACCTCGAGCAGCGCCGGCCCTGCGGTCTCGATCGCCAGATCGAACTCGGCCTCGGGCAGCGCACGGCGCACGATCGACACGAGCCGCGGATCCTCGTTCGCCAACAGCACGCGCACGGCGCGGCGGCGGTTCGCGGCCACCGTGCGCCACAACGTGAGCAACAGGTCCTCGCGATGTACGGGCTTCCGCAGCAGGCTCACACCCTTCGGCAACGCGCCCTCGACCTCGATCTGCACGGGGTCGTGGCCGCTCAGCACGATCACCGGAAGGTCCGACGTGGTGCGATTGCCGGCGAGGTGGCGCGCCAGCTCGGCGCCGCTCCGGATGCGCGCATTCGGCGACGCCGGCAGCGCGTGGTCCACGAGCAGAGCCGAGGGGTGGAGCGGGCGCGCCATCATCCAGGCGCGCTCGGCGGAGTCGGTGGCGGCGGTGCGGAAGCCGTCGGCGTGCAGGATCGCGCGCAGCCAGCTGGTGAACGCCTCGTCGTCGTCGACCACCAGCACCAGCGGGCCCGTGGACGGGCCCAGGATGCGATCGTCGGGTTCGGCCGGTGCGCCAACGGGGCCCTTGGCGTTCGCGGCCCAACCGAGCGGCAGCGTGAAGCTGGCCACCGAGCCCTTGCCCTCGCCGTCGCTCGCCAACTGCACCACGCCGCCCATCATCTGCACCAGATCGCGGACCAGCGAGAGTCCCAAGCCGGTGCCGCCGAACTTTCGCGTCGCACTGCCGTCACCCTGCACGAAGCGCTCGAACGCGCGGTCGAGCTGATCCGCCGTCATGCCGATGCCGCTGTCGCGCACCTCGAACCTCGCATACCCCGCAGCTTCGGGGGCCACGCAGGCCAGCGTGATCGTGCCACTCGGCGTGAACTTGATGGCGTTGTCGACCTGATGTCGCAGCACCTGGTGCTGGCGTTGCGCATCGGCTCGCTCCGCCAGTCGCTCGTCCTCGAGTGCATCG
>JAIOPA010000283.1 GCA_021414165.1 Candidatus Eiseniibacteriota bacterium | reverse complement strand
GTCGGCCATGTGATCGAGCGGCACGCCCATGCGATACGCGGTGTTGCGGCCCAGGTGCTGATCGGGCAGGAACAGCAAGCGCTTCTTGCGTGCCCACGCCCACTCCAGCGCCTCGCGCGCGTTGCTCGACGTGCACACGATGCCGCCGTGCGCGCCGCAGAACGCCTTGATCGCGGCGGTGCTGTTCATGTACGTGATGGGCGTGAACGTGTCGCCATGCTCAGCCAGCAGCTGGTCCCACGCGTCTTCCACGTCGTCGAGCGTGGCCATGTCGGCCATGGAGCAACCAGCCTTGATGTCGGGCAGGATCACGGTCTGGCCCGGCTGCGCCAGCACGTCGGCCGACTCGGCCATGAAGTGCACGCCGCAGAACACGATGTAGCGCGCGTCCGGCTGTGCGGCGGCCAACTGCGACAGCTTGAACGAATCCCCGCGGAAGTCCGCGAACTCGATCACGCTCTCGCGCTGGTAATGGTGGCCCAGGATGACGAGCGTCTGGCCCAGATGACGCTTCGCCGCCCACGTGCGCGCGCGGATCGTCTCCGCATCGAGCGCCACGTAATCGGCGAACGGTCTCGCCCCCGCAGAGGGGGGCCCGGCCACGAGGCTCATGTTATTCGAGCCCGGCTTCCTTGATCTGCTGCCGTCCGGCAAAGCCCTCTTCGAGCGTGTGCCAGTGCGTCACCTCGGGCTCCGACACCTGCCAGCACAGGAACACGAGCCGGTCGCCCATGAGCGAGTAGAAGTCGACCAGACCGCGATCGACGTCCTTCACCTGGACGCCCTTGGCATGCAGCTCCTGCACGCCCTTGCCGATCGATTCGCCCAACCGGCGGCGCTTCTCCTCGAGCGAACGCAACTCGAGCCAGTCGGGGTTCTCGGGCGCTGCGCCCGAGGTGGCCACGAACAGGATCTCCATACGCTTCTCGATGCGGTCGAACTCACGCTTCTTCATGACCAAGCGCTCGAGCCGCGGCCTGATCTCGGCCGCGATCCGATTCGCCTCGTCCACCGTGAATAACTCGATGCGCACGCCGTCCTCCGACAGGGGTCCCGGGATCTTTAGTGCGTCTCGAACGACTTGCCGCAGCCGCACGAGCGGACCGCGTTGGGATTACGGATCGCGAAGCCGGTCGCCTGCAGCGACTCGACCCAATCGACCTCGATGCCGTTCAGCTGCGGCGCCGCCTCGGCATCCACGAACACCTTCACGCCGTGGAACTCGCCGACCCAGTCGCCCGGCTGCTGCGCCTCGGCGAACGACATGCCGTACTGGTAACCCGAGCAGCCGCCCTGGTGGACCGTGAGACGCAGGCCCGCGACGGGCTCGGCCTGCTGCGAGATCAACTCGGCGAGCTTGCGGCTCGCGGACTCCGTGACCGTGACCATGCTTAGACTCCTCCGTAGAGCCCGGGGACCACCCCCGTGGGCACATCCTTAGATGTATCGGCCGTCCGTGCGATGCCCGCCAGCGCCCACACTTCGGCGGGGACGTGCTCGTGGAACGCCGCAAACTCCAGCCGCTCAACCAGTTCAGCCGTGACCGTGGCGCGCATCTCGGCCAACGTGGGCGCGCTGGCCCCCAGCTTGTCGGCCATCGACGTCATGCGGATATCGTGGAGCCCGCACGGGTGGATGTGCGCGAACGGATCGAGCGTGTTGCTGACATTGAGTGCGAAACCGTGATACCCGACCCAGCGCCGCACCGCGACGCCGATCGAGGCGATCTTCTCGTGCTCCGACAGCCACACACCCGTCCGGCCGGCGATGCGTACACCGTGCAGGTCGTACTGCGCGAGTGCGCCCATGATGGCGTCCTCGAGCGTGCGCAACCAGCGATGCAGGTCACGGCCCACGCGATCCAGTGCCACGATCGGGTAGCCGACCAACTGACCGGGCCCGTGCCACGTGATGTCACCGCCGCGCGGCACCTCGACCACCTCGATGCCGGCACGCGCGAGCGTGGCGGGATCGGCGATCAGGTTACCGTCGCTGGGATTGCGTCCCACGGTGAGCACCGACTCGTGATCCGGGTACAGCAACCAGTCGCCCGTCTCCCCCGCCGCGCGCGCCGCCACCAGTGCGTCCATGAGCGCAAGGCCATCGCGATAACGCGTGGGACCCAGCGCACAGACGTGGAGCGTGTTCACGACGACCTCGGGGGTATGAGCGCGTCCCGCTCGCGAGGAGCGGGACGGCTCGGGCTAGGCGTGGAACCAGAGCAGTTCGGGCTTCTCGAGCAACTCACAGACACGGCGCAGGAACTTCACCGCCAGTTCGCCATCGACCACGCGGTGATCGAAGCCGATCGACGTGTTCATCATGGGCGCAATGACGATCTGGCCGTTCTTGACCACCGGACGGTCGACGATCTTGTGCACGCCCAGGATGGCGACCTCGGGCACATTGATCACGGGCGCCGAGTTGATGGCACCGAACACACCGGCGTTCGTGATGCTGAACGTGCCGCCCTGGATGTCGTCGGGGCCCAAGCGATCGGCGCGCGCACGCGACGCCAGGTCGTTCACCTCGGAGGCCAACTGCACCAGGTTCTTGCGGTCGCAGTCCTTCAGGTTCGGCACGATCAGGCCCTTCTCGTCGCGGCCCACGGCGATGCCGATGTTGTAGAAGCGCTTGAGCGTCACGGCATCACCCGCCGGCGTGACCGACGAGTTCATCCACGGGAACTCCTTCAAGGCGAACACGGTCGCCTTGATGAAGAACGGCATGAACGTGAGCTTCACGCCCGAAGCCTCGAGCTTGGGCGCCCACTCCTTGCGCAGCGCGCTGATCGCGCTCATGTCGCACTCATCGAAGCAGTGCGTGTGCGCGGCGGTGTGCTTGGCCTTCACCATGTTGTCGGCGATGACCTTGCGCACGCGCGTGAACTGGATCGTCTCCTCGCGCGCGCCGGTGCTGGCGGCCGAGACCGAGCCTCTCAGGAACGACGGCACGTTGGCCGGAGCCTTGGCCGCAGCGGGTGCCGCAGCCGGCGCAGCCGCTGCCGCCACCGGAGCCGGTGACGCACCGCGACGCTTCAGGTAATCGAGCAGGTCGTCGCGCGTGACCCGCGCGCCCACACCCGAGCCGCGGATCGTGTCGATCTCGGCCATGCTCACGTTCTGCTCACGCATGATCTTGCGCACGGCGGGCGACAGGTTGCGGCCCTCGGCGGCTTCGCCTGCACCATTCGCGCTGCCATTGGCACCGTGCGTCACAGGAGCAGCGGGCGCGGGCGGCGCAGCCACGGCCGTCGCGGTCGCAGCAGCAGGTGCAGCAGCGGCAGCCTTCGCGGCAGCCGGCGCGGCAGCGGCAGGAGCCGCAGCCTCGGCCGCACCACCGATGGAGCCGATCTCCGTACCCACGAGCACCGTGGTGCCCTCGGGCACGACGATCGAGGCGAGCACGCCCTCGGCCGGCGACGGGATCTCGACATTGATCTTGTCCGTCTGGATCTCGACGATCGGCTCTTCCTTGCGCACCTTGTCACCCACGGCCTTCAACCAGCGGGCGACCGTGCCCTCGGCGACGCTCTCACCCAGCTGCGGCACCACGATCGAGATCGGCATGGCTTCCTCCCTGATCACGTTGCGCCCTGGCGCAGCGTGATGTGTGCATCAGGCGGCCATCGGCCACTGTGGCCGGTGGTCCGCGCGTGTCAGTTGTCCTTGCGGGTCTTGCGATGCTCCAGGCGCAGCCGGCGGCGCTCGGTGGCGCGCGCATGCTCGGCCCGGTGTTCGTCGGTCTCCAGCACCAGTGGCGGCACGGGCGAGGGCCGGCGCGTGACCGGATCCAACGCCACGAACGTCACATAGGCCGTGCCCGTCTTGCGGCGTTCTCCCGTGAGCACGTCCTCGGACTGCACGTCGACGCGGATCTCCATGCTGCTCCGGTCCACGAGCGTCATGCGCGCGTGGATGAGCGCGACCTGACCGACCTGGATCGGGGCCAAGAAGGACATCTCGTCGAATGCCGCCGTCACCACCGGGCGACGGCTGTGCCGGTTCGCCACGATCGCGGCCGCCAGATCGACCCAGTGCATGACCGTGCCTCCGAGCACGGAGCCGTGCACGTTGGCATGCTGCGGCAGCACCAACTGGGTCATCTCGGTGGCCGACTCGCTGACACTGCGGCCGTCCGGGACGGTCTGGGGACTCACGGGATCGGGTGCTCCGGGTCGAGGGCGGGGCTTCGGATGCTCTTGGGAAGCGGGCAAAACCACTAGCCCCCGCATCTTAGGCGCGCGCATGGAGCGGCGCAACACGCGGCGGGAGCGTGGGTTCAGGGTATCGGGAGGAGTATCCATCCGCCGCGTTCTCCGCACACAGAACACCGCGGCCCTCCCGCCCTCCTACGATGCCCGAGCCCGGGCAACGATGCGCCCTTCAACACGAAGGCCGCCGGTCCCGAAGGACCGGCGGCCGCGTGTTACCGAGAAGGGCTGGAGTTACCGGCCCAGATACACCGTACGGATCGCGCGCGTCTCGCCACCGGTCTTCATACGAGCGAAGTAGACGCCCGCACCGACCTGGTTGCCCGACGCATCGAGGCCCGACCACTCACGCGAGTGGCTGCCCGCCGACATGCGGCCGTTGGCCAGCGAGACGATCTGACGGCCAGCGACGTCGTAGATACCGATCTCGACGTCCTGCTCCTGCGGCAGCGAGAACGAGAGCCGGGCCGTGCGGGCCGGGTTTGGGTACACGCTGAACGAGATGCCGCGGCCGTTGTTGCCAACGCCCGCCGTACCGATCGTGACGATGTCACCGTAGTTACGCGGCACGACGCGGAAGCTCGCACCCTCGTAGTGCACGTGACCCGTGACCGTGACCACCGTGCCCAGCGCCGGAGCAACCAGCGGCGAGAGCACGTTGTTGAAGTTCTGCACGAAGATCGTGTCCGGGAACGACTGATCGGCCACGTGGAAACCGCCGGTCGGGAGCGTGAGGAAGCGCTGCACGACCT
>JAIOPA010000052.1 GCA_021414165.1 Candidatus Eiseniibacteriota bacterium | reverse complement strand
TACCAGTCGTAATCGTCGTGCAGCAGCGAACCGAAGTACGGGGCCAGCATGGCCTCGTGCTCACGCGTGGCGCGATCGAACGAGCACACCGTGATGCCCTGCTTGGTGAGCACCGGGTGCGTCTGCTCCAGCACCACGCCCGAGTCACGCTGCACGATGAGCGCAGCGTTGCCGGACTCGCCCGCCAGCCGCTCGATGATCGCAGCCGGAAGGTCGTCGATATTGCGAGCGGCAGGCGCATGGTGGAACGGATCCAGCGTGCCGAACGACTGCTCGAGCGTGCCGAAGTCCGTGCGGCGCCACAGCTCGTCGTCGCGCTTGGGCAGCGACAGCGTGGCCAGCACGCCTGCGGCCGCCTTGCGGCGGTCCAACGCCCACGCGCCTTCGCGCGTGGTGGCCGCGTGCGCCAGGGCCTTCTCGGCCCAGGGCGCCGCCACCAACACCGGGGACTGCGTCGTGGTCGTGCTCATCCGACGCTCCCTTCCATCTGCAGCTGGATCAGGCGGTTCATCTCGACCGCGTACTCCATGGGCAACTCCTTCACCACCGGCTCGATGAAGCCCGACACGATCATGGCCGCCGCTTCCTCTTCGGGGATGCCGCGCGCCGTGAGGTAGAACAACTGCTCGTCACCGATCTTGGAGACCGTGGCCTCGTGACCAATGGTGACGTTGTCCTCCTCGATCTCCATGTACGGATACGTGTCGGAGCGCGAGTGCTCGTCGAGGATGAGGGCGTCGCAGTTGACCGTGCTGCGGCAGTTCTCCGCGCCCTTCATGACCTTCACGAGCCCGCGGTAACCCGCACGGCCGCCGTCCTTGCTGATCGACTTGGAGATGATCTTGCTGCTCGTGTTCGGCGCGCAGTGCACGGCCTTGGCACCGGCGTCCTGGTGCTGGCCCTTGCCGGCGAACGCAATGGAGAGCACTTCACCGTGCGCACCCGGCTCCATCATGTAGATGGCCGGGTACTTCATGGTGAGCTTGCTGCCCAGGTTGCCGTCGACCCATTCCATGGTCGCGTTCGCGTACGCCACGGCGCGCTTGGTGACCAGGTTGTACACGTTGTTCGACCAGTTCTGGATCGTCGTGTAGCGGCAGCGGCCGCCCTTCTTGACGACGATCTCGACCACGGCCGAGTGCAGCGAGTCACTGGAGTAGATGGGCGCCGTGCAACCCTCGACGTAATGCACGTAGGCATCTTCATCGACGATGATCAGCGTGCGCTCGAACTGGCCCATGTCTTTCGTATTGATGCGGAAGTAGGCCTGCAGCGGCACATCGACGTGCACGCCCTTCGGCACGTAGATGAACGAGCCGCCCGACCACACCGACGAGTTGAGCGCAGCGAACTTGTTATCCGACGACGGGATCACCGTGCCGAAGTACTGCTTCACCAACTCGGGGTACTGCTGGAGGCCGTGGTCCATGCTCAGGAAGATCACGCCCTGCTTCTCGAGCTTCTCCTGGATCTTGTGGTACACGACCTCGGAGTCGTACTGAGCGCCCACGCCCGAGAGGAACTTCTGCTCGGCCTCGGGAATGCCCAGCTTGTCGAACGTGCGCTTCATGTCCTCGGGCACGTCCTCCCACGACTTGAACTCTTCCTTCGTGGGCTTGACGTAGTAGTAGATGTCCTGGAAGTCGATCGCACCCACGTCACCGCCCCACGTGGGCATGGGCTTCTTGCCGAAGATCTCGAGTGCTTTGAGGCGATAGTCGAGCATCCACTCCGGCTCGCCCTTCATCTGCGAGATCTCGCGCACGATGGCTTCGTCCAGGCCCTTACGGCTCTTGAACACGTGCTGCTCCGTGTCATGGAAGCCGTACTTCTCGGCATAGCCATCACGGATGTCAGTCTGCGGCTCGGTGCTCATCGGGTCCCCACTTCCTCACGAACCCAGTCGTAGCCGCGCGACTCGAGTTCGAGTGCCAGCTCCGGACCGCCGGTGGCCTGGATGCGGCCATCCTTCATGACGTGGATCTTGTGCGGCTTGATGTAGTTGAGGATGCGGTTGTAGTGCGTGATCACGATGACGCCCAGATCCGGGCCCGACAGCGTGTTCACGCCCTCGGACACGATCTTCAAGGCGTCGATGTCGAGACCCGAATCGGTCTCGTCCATGATCGCGATCTCCGGCTTGAGGATCGCCATCTGCAGGATCTCGGCGCGCTTCTTCTCGCCGCCCGAGAAGCCGTCGTTCAGGTATCGCGTGGCGAACTTCTCGTCCATCTTGAGCGCGGCCATGTGCTTCTTCATGAGGTCGCGGAACTCCTTCGGCGGGATGCCCTTCTTGGTCGGCATCTTGCCGTCCTCGCCGGCCGAGGGCGCGATGCGCGCGTTCAACGCGGCGCGCAGGAACGAGCCGAACGTGAGCCCGGGAATGGCCACCGGGTACTGGAACGCCATGAACAGCCCGGCGCGCGCACGCTCGTCGGTCTCCATCTCGAGGATCGACTCACCCTTGAACAGGATGTCGCCCGAGGTGACCTCGTACTTGGGGTGGCCCATGAGCGTGTTCGCGAACGTGCTCTTGCCCGAGCCGTTCGGGCCCATGATCGCGTGCACCTCGCCCTTCTTCACCTCGAGCGAGAGGCCCTTCAAGATCTCCTTACCTTCCACGCTCACGTGGAGGTCCTTCACCATCAGATCGCCGTTCATCGTTTACCGTTCCATCCCGGCATCAGGCCGGCGTTGACCCGCTCGCGCCCGCCGCGCCCCCATGGGCCGGTCGAGGCTGCGGGAGGGTGGTCGTCAGCCCGAGAAGCTCTCGCCGCAGGCACAGTTGTGCTTGGCGTTCGGGTTGTTGAACTTGAAGCCGGCTCCCATGAGCCCCTCGACATAGTCGATCTCGGTGCCGCCCAGCAGCACCATGCTCTTGAGGTCCACGAACAGCTTCACGCCGTTCGTCTCGACGATCTCGTCGCCAGCCGCCTCGGCCTCGCAGAACTCCATGAAGTACGAGTTCCCCGAGCAACCGCCGCCGCGCACACCGATGCGCAGACCAACGTCAGGCGTACCGCGGCCCGTGAGCAGCTCCTTCACCTTGTCCGCCGCCGAGGGCGTGAGCGAGATCATCGTGTGGCTCCTTCTGGATCGCGGATCGATCCGGGGTCGTTGCCGCGCCCGCCGACCGGGCGCTGGGTCCAGAGAAACGTATGTCTAGCGCGCTGCCTTATCGACGAGTTGCACCAGGACCGGCGGCACGATGCGCGGGGCGCCATCGCGGCTCCCCTTGAAGCCCGCGAGCAGCGCGGGTTCCTGCGGCATGCCATGGTCCTGCGTGCACGTGACACAACGGTCGACCGCACCCGGCTCGCCGCACACGCGGCAGGTCTCGAGGTACGCCAACCCTTCGACCAACTCCTGCTCGAGCAACTGCTGGCGGCGGATGTTCTCGCGCGTCTCCTCGAGCTTGGTGCTGAACAACTTGCGCAGGTCCTCCATGGCCTCGGGGCCACGGTCGGACTCGCTCCAGCGCTCGAGCACCTCGCGCGTCTCCTGCAGCGAGAGGCCGAGCCCGTTGACCAGGTCGATCCAACGCACCCGGTCGACCGCCGCCGGGTGGTAGAGGCGGAAGCCACCGCTCGAACGCGTGGCCGGCTCCAGCAACCCCATCTCCTCATACAGATGCAGCGCGCGCACCGTCTTGCCCGAGAGGCGCGACAGGTCGCCGATGCGGAGATAGTGATGTCCGTTGCCGTTGTGGACGCTGGTCTGGATGTCGGTCATACCCTTACGCATGGGTTAGAGTTGATGCGCAAGGTACGGCAAGGGGTGCGGGGAAGCAATGGGCGGCGGGGCCGCAACCGTCAGCGAACAGGCCAATTGACGCTAACCTGACGTGTGCGTGAGGGTTACGCGGCCCCGCCCGGCCTGGCTAGTCCTTATAAGGGTCGAACTCCTTCTCGCCCGCCATGGCCACCCCGATCGGCCGCAGGGTGTGCAGCACCCGGACGGTCTCGGCGTGGTGCGCCAGCACCTCGGGCAGCCGCTTGTAGCAATGCGGCGACTCATCGGTCCCGGCGCCGCGCAGCTCCACGCCGCGCTCGCGCACCCACTCGGTCATCATCTGGCGGCTCACGAGCCCGGGCGCGATCACCTCGCCCGTCCGCCGGTCGACCTTACCGCGCGCCTTGGTGCGGCTCATGACGCGGCCGGCGCCATGCACGGTGCTGTAGTACGCGGTGCGGCTCAACGAGCCCTCGACCCCTTCCAGGATCACCGCGTCATCGCCCATGGAGCCGCCCACGAAGCCCTTCTGCCCGGGGAACGCGGGCGTGGCACCCTTGCGTACCACCCACAGCATCTCGCCGTGGTGCTGCTCGAGCCACGCGAAGTTGTGGTGGTTGTGCACCTCCTCGCGCACGCGTGCGCCCATCATGCGCACCACCTCGGCGCACACCCAGTCGCGGCCGGCGTAGGCGTACGCGCCGGCCAGCCGCATGGCGACCACGTAGTCGTCGAACAGCGCCTGCTTGCGCTGGAACACGAGCGGCATGCCGTGCATCTCGTCGCGCGCACCGCCCTCGCGCAGGAAGTGCGTGGCGAGCTTGTGGCCCAGGCCGCGCGAGCCGAAGTGCACGCCCACCCACACCCGATCGAGTTCGTCGATGAAGATGTCGACGTAGTGGTTGCCGCTGCCGATCGTGCCCAGCTGCTCGTGCGCCATGCTCTTCAGCTTGGCGGCGGCGGGCAGGCGCCAGTCGTCGAGCTCGAACACGCTGGATTCGACCTTGCGCTTGTTCTTCTGCCCCATGCCGAACGACAGCCGCGCCCAGATGTCGTCCATGAGCGGCTTGATGCGCGCACGCGCCTCACTGCCGGGCATGTCGGTGAGCACGGCCTTGTTGCCGCAGCCGATGTCGAAGCCCACGCCACTCGGCGACAGGGCGTCCTTGTACACGACCACCCCGCCGATCGGCACGGAGTAGCCCACATGATGGTCCGCCATGAGCACCGCGGCGCGCGCGGTGCTGCGACAACGCTGGATCTGCTGCAGGGCCTCCGGTTCGACCGGATCCCCGAACACGGGCACATCACCGATGCGTTGCATGCGTCGCTCAGCGGAACCCGCAAGCCCTCATCATGAGCGTGTACGCACCACCCGCAACGAAGAATCCCACGAACCACGCGTAGGAGTAGAGTGTGCGAAAGAGATCGGGCACCACGGGGAACGTGGCCGGGAACGCGGTCGCGAGAAAGCCGGGTACACAGGGCAGCACCCCCAATAGCAGTGCCCCCAGTGCACATGGGTTGAACCCGCCGCGATACTCGTACTGACCTCCCCGGCGATACAGATCATCCACATCGAGTTCACGGCCGCGCAGCAGGAAGTAGTCCGCGATCATCACACCGCCGATGGGCCCGAGCAGCGCGGAGTAACCGATGAGCCACGTGAAGATGTAGCCGTGGCTCGAGGCCAGCAGCTTCCACGGCATCATGGCGATGCCGGCGAACGCGGTGATCAGTCCGCCGGTGCGGAAGCTGATGTGCCTGGGCGCGGCGTTGCTGAAGTCGTTGGCGGGCGACACCACGTTCGCCGCGAGGTTCGTGGTCAGCGTGGCGATGGACAACGCGATCATGCTCAGCAGCACGGTGAACGGCCCGCCGATCCTGCCCAGCAGCTCCACCGGGTCCCAGATCACGTGCCCACCGGGAAAGATGAGCGCGGTGGCACTGGTCACCGCCACGCCGATGAACGCGTACAGCGTCATGGTGGGCGGCAGCCCCAACGCCTGCCCCACCACCTGGTCGCGCTGCGACTTCGCATAGCGCGTGAAGTCGGGGATGTTCAGCGACAGCGTGGCCCAGAACCCGACCATGGCGGTGAGCGACG
>JAIOPA010000275.1 GCA_021414165.1 Candidatus Eiseniibacteriota bacterium | reverse complement strand
CCAGTGCACGCGCACCTCCTCGCCGACCTGCGCCTGCAGCTGGCTGCGGCTCGGGATGCTGATCGCGCGGCCGTCGTACTCGCGGCCGTTCGAGCGCCGCTCGGTGATCGCCGAGAACAGCAGCCGGTCGCGTGGCCGCTCACCCGGCGCCCACGACATGGCCGCCGCGACCAGCGCACTGCCCGCGCGTGGTGTGGCGCCCCACGGCAGGTAACGCACGCTCGGCATCTGCCCGTACGCGCGCGCGGCCACCAACATGTTCTCGAGGGCCGCGCCCAGCGACATCTGCGCGAAGCGCTGATCGGGGTCGTCGAGCGGCAGCGTGCGCTCGGGGTCGAGCACCACGCGCAGTTCACTCGCGTCGACCTCGAACCGCCACGGCTGCGCGTTCCAATGACTCGGCGCCAACACGGCCGCACCCACGAGTGCGCGAGCAGCCTCGATCGAGTTGATCGGCAACGAGGCCGGCAACACCCATGGCTGCAGCGCGGGCAGCGTGCCGTTCTCACGGCGTGCCTCGGCGAGCGCGGGTCCCAGCGAGTGCAGGGCGGCAGCGCCCCCCAGCACCACGAGGAACTGCCGCCGGTCGAGCTTGAGCGTCGCGAACTCAGGCCCCGCTGTGGCGGGCCTGGTCCGCGCGGATGGGTGTTCCATGACGGGGCAGCGTGCGGGAGCGCTGCGACCGCGTCAATAGCGGCTTTTCGGGCGGGCAAGCGCGGCCAGAGCCCCTCCCGGCGGGGGCGAGCCGCCCCCCGCCGCCTTGCCGTCGGGCGGGCCCGCCTCTAGCGTGCGTGGCCATGCGGCCCGCCACGCGCTTCGTCACCGATGCCTCGCTCGATCAACTCGCGCGCCGGCTGCGATTCCTCGGCCACGATGTGGTCACCCACCGGGGTGCCCGGCTCGAGGAGCTGTTCGATGCCGCCGCCATTGACGGCCGCACCGTACTCACGTCGTCGGACCGCCACCCCAAGCGCTACGCCGCGATCGCCGCGCTGCGCGTGCCGCGCGGTGACCTGGCGGGCGCACTGCGCACGATCACCGAGCAGCACGCGCCCACCAGCGCACCGTGGAGCCGCTGCCCCACCTGTAATGTGGCGTTGCACGCCCGGTCCACATTCGAGGCGCGCGGCGAGGTGCCGGGCCGGGTCACCCGCATGAATGTGCGGCTCACCTGGTGCCCGAGCTGCGGACAGTGGTTCTGGCCCGGCAGCCACGTGGCCCGGCTGACCGCCTGGTTCGAGGCCACGCTCGACCGGCCGATTCCCCGCCCGGAGTCCGGCGAGCCAGCCTGACTCTGTTTGCACCCCGCTGTTGGGAGTCTGGAATCAGTTGTACGTGTTTCCGCACACTTCCAGTGAACAGAGTGTCGGCGCAGGCAACATCGGGGGCCGGGGTACCGATTCCCAAGCGTAGAACTGGCAATATTCTAGCCGGTCCGTGCCCCCGGTGGAGAGTACTCCCGGTCAGCAGCCGATCGGCTAACTCCAGTGATCTGGCGGGTTTGGGACCAGCAACCCGGGCGACGAAAAAATCCATCCCAGTGGCATTCTGCGGTTGCACGAATCGTAGCCTTCACCGACAATCCTGAACGACGAACGAGCGCAGACTCGAAGTCGGGCCCGGAGAGAGACGTGGGGAGAGGCTCGATCAGGGTCGCATCGTTCGTCACTTTTTTTTGGCCGACCGCTTGCGGATGGCCACAGATGATCGCCGGGTGTGAGCGAGCCCCTTGCCCGCTCCGCCCGGCTTCGTCGTCTCGGGTAGAGTCGCCGCGCCTGACGTTACTTCCGCTCGTCGATGCTCGCGGTCCTCGTTCGTGACCGCTGCCGGTGCGGACGCCACCCGCCGCTCACCCCAGCCGAACTCCCGCATGGATCTCTCGGTCGTCGTCATCACCTATCGCTCGCGCGAACACATCCTGGACACGCTGCGCTCGCTCGAGCCCGGTGTGCGGCCGCGCGATGCGTCGCAGCCCGCGTTCACGTGGGAATGCGTGGTGCTCGACAACGACTCGCATGACGGCACGCCCGAACTGGTCGAACGCGAGGCACCATTCGTGCGACTCGTGCGGACCGGTTCGAATCTGGGCTACGCCAAGGCCGTGAACCGCGGCATCGCGGAGACGACCGGGCGCTACGTGCTGGTGCTGAACCCCGACTGCGAGTGGCGGCCCGGCGCGATCGATGCGCTCGTGCGCTACGCCGACGCGCACCCGCGCTGCGGACTCGTGGGCCCGCGCATCGTGAACACCGACGGCACGCTCGAGTACAGCGCGCGCTCCTACCCCTCGCCGTTCGCGTTCCTGTTCAACCGCTACTCGCTGCTGTCGCGGCTGTGGCCGGGCAATCCCTGGACCCGTCGCTACCTGCTGTCGGACTGGGATCACCAGAGCCCGCGCAGCGTGGACTGGGTGTCGGGCGCGGCCATGCTGGCGCGGCGCGATGCGATCACGGTGGTCGGCGGCATGGATGAGACGTTCTTCATGTTCAACGAGGACATCGACTGGTGCCGGCGCTTCAACCTGAGCGGTTGGACGGTCGATTACGCGCCCGAGGCCGAGACGGTGCATCACATCGGCGCCAGCAAGGGCGAGGTGTCGAATCGCGTGATCCGTGAGCGCCACCGCGGCATGTTGTACTACTACCGCAAGTACCATCGCTCCTCGCCGCCGGTCGACGCGCTCGTCGCGCTCGTGATCGAGCTGCGCATGCGGTTGCTCGTGTTCCTGAACGGACCGAATCGCTGATGCCCTATTCGCTCGCGCTCGCCCTGGCGGCCGCCGCTGTCGCGTTTGCCGCCACGCCATTGGCGCGTGCGCTGGCAGTGCGCGTGGGCGCCATGGACCGCCCCGATGCGCGCCGTATCCACTCGGTGCCCACGCCGCGCTTCGGCGGGCTCGCCATTGCGCTCGCGGTGCTCGCGGTGGCGTGGGCCGCGCGCGTGCTGCCGGGCCCGGCGCGCGAACTGGATCCGCTGCCGCTCCTGGGACTCACGTGTGCAGCCATTCCCGTGCTGGTGCTGGGGCTCTACGACGATCGCTATGGCGCGAGCCCGTGGGCCAAGCTGGCACTGCAGACCTGTGCGGCGCTCACGCTCACGGTGTTCGGATACGGCGTGCCGCTGCTCACGAACCCGTTCGGGCCCGCCATCGTGACCGGGCTCTGGAGCGTGCCGCTCACCGTGCTGTGGGTGATCGCACTCACCAACGCGATCAACCTGATCGACGGACTCGATGGTCTGGCCGCGGGCATCGTGGGCATTGCGTCGGCTGCGCTGTGGCTCACCGCGCGTGGACACGGCGACTTCTACGTCATGTTCATCGCCGCACTATTGCTGGGTTCGTGCGCCGGCTTCCTGGGCTGGAACAAGCCGCCCGCGCGCATCTTCATGGGCGATACCGGCAGTCAGTTCCTGGGACTCACGTTGTCGGCGCTGTCGCTGCTGGAGAACCGCAAGGGCACGGCTGCGCTCACGCTGCTGCTGCCGCTCGTGGCGCTGGGCGTGCCGCTCGCCGACAGCGCACTGGCCTTTGTGCGCCGCCTGGTGCGTGGTCAGCATGTGTTCCGCGGCGACACGCGGCATATCCATCATCGGTTGCTCGAGGCCGGGCTGTCGCCCACGGCCGCACTGCTCGTGTTGTGGGCGTTGTCGGCCGTGTTCGGTGCAGCCGCTGTGCTGCTGGAACGGCTGCCGCACTCGTGGACGCCGGTGATCGTGGCCGCGTTGGGCGTGGTCATGTTGTCCGTGCTCCTGGCCGCGCACCTGCGCGCCCGCGCGCGGCGCGACTAGCCACCGCCACGGCGGCGCGGGCGGGCGCCGGTCGCACCCGCCCACCCGCACCGCCGCGCGACGCCTTACAGCGCGTGCACCTTGAACAGCGGCTGCGTGCGCAGCGCGTTCGCACGCCCCACCGCACGCACTGAACGCTGCAGCCGCGACAGGTCAATGCGCGCGAGCGCCTTGGGCACCGTGCGCGTGCTCAGCACCAGCACGCGATCGCGGCCCTCGAGCCGCACCGGCACGGTGAGCTGATCGCCCTCGCCCAGCAGTTCGCTCGCGAGCACCGCGCCCGCGCGATCGCCGCGCATCTCGCGGACCTCGAGCCGGATCTGCGTGCCCTCGACCGCGCGGCGCAGCGCAAAGCCCTCGCCCGATTCATCGACGAACGCACCGGCGAAGTCGCGGCCATGGGCCACCCCGGCCTCGGCGATGGCCGCCGCGCCCACACCGGCCGAAGCGCGCATGTCCTCGCCCAGCGCGAGCGGAATGGCGCCCGCGCGGCGCGTGGGCTGCACGCGGCTACCGGGCGCGGCGTCGAACAGCGTGAACGTGGTGAGATCATCGGCACCGCCATCACCCAGCGGACGGTCGGTGTCGCGCGACGGCGAGCCCGAGCACGGCAGCAGCATCGCGCACGACAACCCGGACGTGACGCAGAACCGGGCGCCGATGGACGCATCGACGCACTGGAGGAACGGATCACACGTCATGCAGGCCGAGGCCTGCGGTACCGGGATCAACGCGAACATCAACATGGACACGACGGCAAGACGCACAGCACGCATGGTCCTACTCCTGCCGGGGGCGAGAGCACGGCGGGGGCAGCCGGCGCATGGCATTGCACGACGCGTGCCGCTCACAACATGCGCGGCCGCAACACCGCGGGCGTCACCGGGTGGTCACGCCACCGACACTCCGGTCGCGACGCGGACACCCGGGCCCGCGCCCGGTAAAGCCCGCGTCAGGAGATCGCGGCGGTGTTCTGGCGCACCATGAGCACGATGAGGTAGTAGCCGAGCAGCACGAGCGGATCCAACAGCGGCTCGTTGCGCGCCGGCTCGGACACCTTCACCTCGGCATCCGGCGACATGAATGCCGGCAGGCGCACGAACGTCACGCGCGGCAGCCCGCCCGAGTCGACCAGCTCCCAGCGCCGGCCCCAGAAGTCCGCGCGATGCCAGCGCAGCACCGCGCCGCTCGCCAGCTGCACGTCGCCCGCGCCGAACCAGCGCGGCCGGAACACCAGCGCGTCGCTCGTGGCCCCAACGGCGCGCACCAGCACGCGGCCGCGCAGCAGCCCCTCGTGCCGCACCGTCCAGGCGCCGCTCGCGGTGTCGGCGTGCATCACGCCCGTGAGCCAGGAGCGCGTCTCGAGCGAGGCCAGCACGTGGTCACCCGCACGCAGCTCGAAGCGCCGGCTCCACAGCTTGGGCCGCCGCCACACCCAGCGCTCGTCGAACGCACTCGCGAACGGTTCCATCGCGCCTGCCTCCTCTACGTACGCGGTGAAAGCACGACGCCCGCCGCGGGGGTCCGCAGCGGGCGTCGTGGTGACTTCATGCTGCGAACGCTCAGTAGGCCAGCGACCAGCTGCCCTTGATCGTCCAGATGAGCTCGCTGTCTTCCGCGGTGCCGAACGTGGGATCCGTGATGCCCGGGCGGCCGTCGAGACGGGCGCCGCGGATCTCCAGGCCGATCACGTGCTTGTCGTCGATCGCGGACGTGAAGCCCAACGAGATGTGCGGACCACCGGTCGTGGACGTGTGATCGTCGCCCGTGCGGTAGTACTTCTCGGCGTAGTAGCCGCCACCGAGTCCGATGTACGGGCGCACCGCACCCTTCCAGCGGAAGTGACGCTGGAACTCGGCCGTGAACGACACCGCCTCATCGAGGTGCGGACCGAAGTGGCCGACCACGTCGTGGTTGGCGTGCACGGCGAACGCGAGCCGGCGGTTGATCATGTGCTGGTAGCCGACGCCATAGCCCACCAGACCGTCGCCATTGAACTGACCCGCACGCTTGGCCCAGCCGAAGCGCGCCGAGATCCAGTCGTTGCCCTTCATGTAGACGCCGTCTTCCTTCTTCTGCTCCTCGAGCGACTTCTCGGGGGCCTTGGCCTTCGGCGCGGCCTTGGGCTTCTCGACCTTGGGCTTGG
The DNA here is from genome assembly GCA_021414165.1 of Candidatus Eiseniibacteriota bacterium. Classification (GTDB taxonomy): domain Bacteria; phylum Eisenbacteria; class RBG-16-71-46; order RBG-16-71-46; family RBG-16-71-46; genus JAIOPA01. Next base: position 275 of record JAIOPA010000275.1, on the reverse strand, counting down.
CCGGCGCAGCGGCAGGCTTGGCGGCCGCGGTCTTGGCCACCTTGGCAGGCTTCTCGGCCTTCGCCTTCTTCGCCTTCTTGCCGGTGTCCGCAGCCTTCTCGGTGGCGGCAGGCACCGCCGGATCGGCGGGCTTGGCGTCCGACTGAGCGCGCGACATCGCGGGCGTGAGGGCCGAGAGCAACGTGAGCGCGGCGAGCACCGCGCACGCACGCCGCATGGAAGCGACGAACTGGTTCACCCGAGACTCCTTTCAACACGTGGTCTACCCGGTCGGG
>JAIOPA010000274.1 GCA_021414165.1 Candidatus Eiseniibacteriota bacterium | reverse complement strand
CTCAGCCCGAGGTGGCCGCGCCGGCCAAGCCGGTCGTGTCGCCGGCTGCGAAGCCCGTGGTGCGTCCGTCGCGTGTGGTGGTGGGCGAGGGCGAGACCCTGGCGGGAATCGCGAAGCGCTGGGGCGTGACCGTGCCGTCGCTCATGATGGCCAACGACCTCGTGCACGAATCCGTCTCGCCCGGCACGCGGCTCAAGCTGCCGCCGGCCGCGAAGCGCTAGCGCGCTAGCGGCGCACCAGCGCCAGGCCCGCCGTGGCGGCGAGCAGCCCGCCCGCGAGGGAGCCGACGCAGTAGCCCACGGCCGTGAGCGGTTGGCCGCTGCGCGCGAGTGCGAGCGTCTCCCACGACAGCGCCGAGAACGTGGTGAAGCCGCCGAGCACGCCGGTCACCACGAGCAACCGCAGCGTGGGCGCCAACGGACCGCGCTCGCTGGCCCAGCCGAGCACCAGGCCGATCACGAACGAGCCGGCCAGGTTCACCGCCAGCGTGCCCCACGGGAAGCGCGCATCGCCCCCGCGTGCGAATGCCGACGACACGAGCCAGCGCAGCACGCTGCCCAGCGCGCCGCCCAGCGCGACCGCGAGTGCGTCTCTCAGCATGCGGCCGCGGGGCGGGGGAGCATCACAGCGGGAACGCTCCGTCGAAGCGCGTGCCAAGCCCCAGGGCGAGCGCGTGCTGGCGCTGCACCTCGAGGTGCGGCGGGATCTCGGCGTAGACGTCGGTGAAGATCGAGTCGATCGACGGGGCCGGCATCGCCTCGGCGGCGATGATCGCGGCCGAGATCTCGTCGTTGATCTCGGTCGTCCACTGCTCGAGATCGGCGTCGTTCAACAGACCCTTGCCGCGCAGCCAGGTGCCATATCGCGTGACCGGGTCCTTCTTCTCCCACGTCTTCACGAGTTCGCTATCGCGGTAACGCGTCGGATCGTCGCTCGAGGAGTGGCCACCCATGCGGAACGTGACCGACTCGATGAACGTGGGGCCATCGCCACGACGCGCGGCATCCACGGCCTCCTGCTGCGCGGCGATCACCGCCAGCAGGTCGTTG
>JAIOPA010000273.1 GCA_021414165.1 Candidatus Eiseniibacteriota bacterium | reverse complement strand
GGTTGTAGGCCGTGGTGAGCGGATCGACGAACACCAGCTTCTCGATGCGCGTGGCGCGCTCGAGCACGCCGCCCGCGAACTCGGCGAGCAGCGCGACCAACGCCAGATCGGACGGGCGGTACGGATCGGCCTCGGGGTGGTGGACCTCGATGAACCCCATCGGCTGGCCATCGCTGCCCGTGACCGCGGTGACCACCAGCGAGCGCGCACCGCAGCGGCGGCCGGCCGCCGCCAGCGCGCTGGAGCGCTCGGTGTCGGGGCAGTAGAACAGCATGCCGTGATGCTTGAGCGCATCGGCCGCGAGCGACGAGTCGATGGGCGATTCGTCGGGCGCGCCCGGTTCTTCTTCGCCGCGTGCGAAGTAGCGCACCGCGTCGGAGCCCAGCAGTTCGCGGCCGGCCTGATCGAGCTGCTCGCGCAGCCCAGCGCGCGTGGTGCCCGTGCGCGGATCGGCAAAGGTGAGCGGGTCGTCGAGCCGCACCAGGCGGCGGACCTGATCGAGACGCGCCGGGCCCTGCATGGGCAGCGCGGTCTTGGAGACAATGGTGACGCCGTCGCGCACGCGCGGTCCCGGCAGGTGCAGCGTGATCACGTCGTGCTGGTCGCGGGTCTGGTAACGCAGCGTGGCCGACGACGACAGCGTGGCGGCCGGCAGGCGCTTGATCGCACCCTGCTGCTCGAGCAGGTCGATGGCGCGCATGGCGGCGCGTTCCACCTCGACGGCGATGCCGGAGCGGAGCGCTCGCTGCACGCGCAGACGATCGACCGAGGGCAACTCCTCGATGGGGAGGAGCCGCTCCAGGAGATCCTTGAACCCGATGGGTTGCTGCTTCATGGGCGTGCCTGCCTCCATGCCGGCTGCCCAGCCGTGCGCAAATGGCCCGTGGACAAGGGGGATTGCCTCTCGGGAGGTGGTCTGCGAGGTGTCGTAGCGCGATGTGACCGTTGGAAAGTGTAGCACAAGCGGTCGGGAATCCCGCGCCGGTCCGGCGACGAAATGGGACCGGCTAGCGCACCACCGCCACCCGCGCGATCGAGCGGTGTTCGCCCGCGCGCAGCACCACGAAATAGAGCCCCGCCGGAAGCTGCTGACCGCGCGAATCCTGGGCCACCACCGGCACGTCGAACGTGAGCCGGTCGAGCGTGCCCTTCCAGAGCGTGCGCAGCACGCGGCCCGAGGGATCGACCAGCGTGACCTCGCCGGGCAGGTTCGTGGCCGCCGACGCATTGCCGGCCCGCGCCCCCGCCGGGATCGCGGCCGTGACGCGCACCGTGCCGCGGTCGCGGAGCGGGTTGGGCGAGGGCGCCAGCGCCAGCCCGTGGGCCGCGCGGCCGCCAATGGTCACGTCGAACGGACCGAAGCGCGTGGTGCCGGTGCTGCCCGTCACGTCGAACGTGTACTGGTAGGTCGCACCCACCAAGGCGTCCTGATCCAACACGTAGCAGTCACCCGTGCAGAGGGCGTCACGTTCGCCCACCAGCGTGAGCCCCGAGCCATCGGCCAGTGCGCGGTTCACCGTGTAGCGCGCGCCCACAAAGCTGCCCTCGAGCGTCACGCGCGCCACGCCATTCAGGGATTCCACGCGCACATTCGCGGCCAGCGCAGCACCCGCGGACAGCGCGACGAGCGACAGGGCGAGCAGCAGGCGGAACGGGGTCGGCAGCGGCATGGGTGTCCTCCGGGACGGTCGCGGCGCGAGGGCCGCTGGGTGATCTTGCTGCTCATGGTACCCCTGAAACGGGCCGATGTGACCTTGAAAGAGCAGGCCGGGGCGGCGGGTGACCGATGGGGTCGCGGCCGGGTCCGGCGAGGCCGGCCCGGATGGGTGCCCAAGTCGGGCTAATCGATTGCCCGCAATGGCTTCCGCGCTTGACGCGCCCGCGCCCGCTCACTAGTTTGCGAGCCTTGGCCCATGGTCTGCGGGGTACCCCGTGGCCGGGCGGCCGGATCACGCTATAAAGCCCTCGAGACGACTCCCATGCGCCTCTCCGAACTGCTGAACGCCCAGGCCATCACGACGCGGCTGCGCGCGCGCACCAAGCGCGAGGCGATCGCCGAGCTGGTCGAGTTGCTCGAGAACGCGCACGGCGTGCAGAGCCAGGGCGAGGTCCTCATGCGCGTGCTGCACCGCGAGGAGGGCCAGACCACGGGCATCGGCAACGGCATCGCCATCCCGCACGGCAAGGCGCGCGCATTGAACCGCATGGTGGCGGCCTGCGGCGTGTCGCAGCAGGGCGTGGACTACGACTCGATCGATGGCGACCCCGTCACGCTGTTCGTGCTGCTCGCCGCGCCCGAGAGCGTGGGCTCGCTGCAGGTGAAGGTGCTGGCCAACATCTCGCGTGTGCTCAAGGAAGAGACCGTGCGAGCCGCGCTGCGCGAAGCCGCGAATCCCGAAGCGTTCCTGGCCGCGTTGCGTGCGGCCGAGGCCGTCCACATCCCGTCGTGATCACGTGCCGGCCCCTGGCCGGCGCGATCCGGACCGCACGACGCGGTCCGTGAAGGGCACGCATGCACCTGCTCGAGGCATGGACCAGCCTGGGCCCGTTCCACCTGGCGCGACTGCTCGCGCTGCCGGGGGCGATGCTCGTGGCCGTGCTGCTGCCCGGACGCACGCTGGCGCGTGGCGCCGCGTTGGTGGGTGGCGCCGGCGTGCTGCTGCTGGCCGAACTCGCGGTGCCGTGGTGGACGCGCACGCTGTGGGTGCTCCTGTGGCTCGTCATTGCATGGCAGGCCGGGCGGCCCGATCCCGCCGATGCGGCTGCCGCCCCGACGCGCCGCCGCGGTGTCGAGGCCGGCGCGGTCGCGCTGCCGCTGGGGTTGGCACTGCTGGCGCTCATGCTGGCCGCCGTGTGGCGGCAGACGTTCGAGCCCGATGACGCGCGGCGTGCTTCGCTCGGCGCGCTGCTCGTGGGGCTGGGCTTGCTGCACCTCATGATGCGCCGCCACGTGCGCCGTGCCGTGCTCGCGGTGGGCGCGCTGGGCGTGGGGCTCGAACTGCTCACCGCTTCGGCGCGCGCGGCCGACGTGGTGCACGAAGGCGCGCCCGCCGGTACCGCATGGCTCGCCACGTTGCTCGTGCTGCTGCTGGTGGTGCGCGTGGCCGATGGCCGTGCGCGCTACGCCGGCTCGGTGTTCGTGTCCGACGCGCACGAGTTGCAGGACTAGTGGCATGAAGCTGCCCTCGATCAAGATCCCCGCCAACACCATGGGTGCCATGTGCGCCACCGCGGGTGTGGTGCTGCTCATGCTGCCCGGCATCGCGTGGGCGGCACTCGGCGTGGAGCTCATGGCGCTCGCGTTCTGGGTCTGGTCGCGTGCGCTGGACGATCGTGCCGAGCAGATGGCGCGCTGGGCGTGGCTGCGACGGCCGGCCATGGCGTTGTGGTTGGCGACCGCGTTGTTCATGGCGTTGCCCGAGCTACACCAGATCTTCGCGCCCGTGTCCGCCACGGGCTTGAGCACGCCGTTCGGCATTCCCAGCTTTGTCGCAGCCCCCTTGCCCATGACGCGCGATCCCATGGTGCTGCTGCGCACCATCGCG
>JAIOPA010000272.1 GCA_021414165.1 Candidatus Eiseniibacteriota bacterium | reverse complement strand
ACGCCGAAGTTGTTCACCTGCGAGGCATCCAGGTTCTGCGTCGAGAAGAAGTTGCGCTTCTCACGCTGCCAGTAGGCACGGATGCGCGTGTTCTCGACCCAACCGTTCGCGTAGTGATGATCCATGGTGACGTGCGCGAGGTCACGGTCGTAGTTCGCGAACTTGAACTGCTGCGACGCGCCCGGGGACGCGAACGACAGCCCGGGGATACCCACATCCTCACCGCGGTACTGCTGGTAGCCCGAGCGCAGCGTGAGGCGGTCCGACACGTCGTAGCGCGCGCCGAACTCCAGATTCACGTCGTTGTAGGACGAGTTGGGCACCCTGCCCGACGGCGTCTCGAAGTTGTCCGCGTCGTGCCAGCCGCCCGAGGCGAGCAGGCCCAGCTTGCCGAAGTACGGCTGCACCGTGACCTGGCCGCCGAACATGTGGTCGGCGGTGCTGCCACCCAGCTGCGATGAACCCCGCACGCCGGTCGACTTGCTATCACCCGCAGGCGCCGCGTCGCGCGTGATGATGTTGAGCGCGCCACCAATGGCGTCGGAGCCGTACGACACCGACGACGGGCCGCGCACCACTTCCACGCGATCGATCATCTCGGCCGGCACCAGCGAGGGGTGCGGACCATTGCCGCGCGCGCTGTTCATGGGCATGCCGTCGACCAGCACGAGCACGCGCTGGCCCGACAGGCCGCGCAGCACCACGCGCTGCTCCCACGGGCTGTCCTTGGAGTTGTCCACGCCCGGCAACTGCTGCAGCGCGTCGCCCACGACCATGGGCGCGATCTCGCGCAGCTGGCCGCGCGACAGGAACGACAGCGCCTGCGGCGACTCGTAGTAGCGGCGCGGGTAGCGCGCGCCCGTGACGACCGTCTCCTTGAGGAACGTGACCGGCTTGGTGGTGTCGGCGAACGCAGACTCGGCAGCATGCGCGCGGGGTGTGCCCATGGGGGCTAACGCGCACGCGGCCAGCACAAGGCAGGCGGCGATCCGGAGGGTACGCATCACGAGGTCCTTTCGATCGAGACGAATGCATCCGGTGCGCGCGATGCATGGAGTGTTGGTTCAAGTGGTCCCGGGCGGGCGACCGTGGCGGCCATGGTGTGCGTGAGCACACCCGTCACAACCGCAATGTAGGTGACCTTGGGCCCGCGGTCTGTCCGTAGAACTACGGAAAAATCACGTAATACTTCGGGAGTACGCGTTGCGAAACGCCGCTATCGCAACGGCTTGCCACGCCAGCGGCGCAGAGCCGCGGGGGCCACGTGCGGCGTCACCTTGTGCCCGGCCAGATCGACGTCGTAATCCGCCACCACGCGCACCGTGGCGAAGCGGTCGTCGTACTTGATCTCGTACGGTCGCACCCAGCGGCCGGTGAGCACCGGCAGCGGGTCGTCCTCGGTGCGCGTGCGCGTCCAGCGCTCGGCGGGTGCGGCGCGCGGCGCGCCACGCTCCAGCGCATCGACGCGCCCGATCACCACCACGATCACGCGGTAGCCTGCCACCTTCTCGAGCGGCAGCCCCAGGTCGAAGCCCCACATGGGCCGCCCGCCCACGTTGTCGAACCGGCCGGCCTCCTGCGTGGCCAACGAGTCCGGATCCGGATCGTGCCACCAGTCCAGGTGCAGGTCCTTGCGCGCGAACGCGCCATCGATGATCTGGCGCGCGGTGCGATCGCTCAGCCGCGCCGGCACGCGAATGGCCACCGGAGTGCCCTCGGAGCGGCCATAGATCGTGAGACCCGGCTTGGGCTCGGCGTGCGCATCGGCGTCGTTGGAGTGGATCACCACCGAGCGCACGGGCCGCTCGCTCGCCAACCACATGGTGTCGCCATAGGCACTCGCATGCGGCAGTACCCATTCGCGCGGCCAGCGCGACGTCACGGGCGTGGTGTGCACGGGCTTCCGCACCACGCGAGGCGAGCACGAGGCCAGCGCCAACACCGCCAGCGCACCCAGTGCGACCCGCCGCCACGCGCGCATCATTCGTCGCCGCTCGGGCGCTTGCGCTCGCGCTTCTTCACGCTGTCGCGCGCCTTGGACTCGAGCCGCCGCACCTTGGCCGCCTTGCTGGGCTTGGTCGCCACGCGCGGCTTGGGCTTCTTCTTCTTGGCCTCGAGTGCCTTGAAGATGCGCTCCAGCGCCAGCTCGCGATTGCGCAGCTGCGAGCGGTGCTCGGTGCCCACGCGCACGATCCCGCTCGGCCGGTGCGTCATGCGCACCGCCGACTCGGTCTTGTTGCGATGCTGCCCGCCGGGCCCCGACGCGCGATACGTCTCCACGTCGCAGTCCGCGAGCAGCTTCTTCAAGTGATCGGGCAAGGCCATGCGGTGCAGATTAGCGCGCGGCGCGCGCAAGGGCGAGCACAGTCTACAAAGGTCTCCTCGGTAGTCCTACGGATTGCGCACCGCCCCGCCCGGCCACTAGGCTCCACGGCATGAACATTCCTCCCTTCTCGATCTTCTCCGCCGTCTCCGAGCTGTTCGTCACGGCCGGCGTGCTCTACGTGGTGCGCAAGAACTGGAACCGGCAGCCGTTCCCCTTTGCGCTGTTCATCGTGGTCTCGTTGTTCGAGGCGCTGGTGAACGTCATGTACATGGCCAATCGGAGTGCTGCCGCCTCGGCACCAGGCGCTCACGAGGTGCTGTCCACCGGCATGAAGATCACGTATGCCGCGCACGGGCTGCTGTCGCTCGTGGCCTACCTGGTCTTCGTGGTGCTGGGCACGCTCGCTTACCAGGAGGCCAAGGCCGGCCGCTGGTTCTTCCGCGAACGGCCGGCGCTCATGTGGACGTTCCTGGTGCTCTGGACCATCAGCATCGGCTCGGGCGAAGTGATCTTCGCGCTGCGCTACCTGGTCTGAGCCCCTGGGCGTGAGTCGCTTGGCGAAGCCGCTCCCCGAGCACCCACGTGCGCGCCGCATGCGCGCGCCGCTGCTCGTGGTGCTCTGGGTGCTGCTCGGGTTCGAGGCGCTGGGCGGCCTGCTCATCTTCTTCATGCGGCTGGCCGCCGGGAGCACGCCCGGCGAGACACTGCACATCGTGCTGGGTGCCGTGCTCACGCTGGTCTACGCGATCTACCAGTGGCAGCACTGGAACCGCACGGCACCGTTCCGCAGCCGCATGGACTACGCGCTCGGGCTGATCGCCGCGCTCAGCATGGCGATCACGCTCGGCACCGGCATCGCACTCACGCTGCCGTGGTGGGCCGTGCGCATCGCGCAGAAGAGCGCCGACCCGGTGGCCTACTCCACCGTGGTGAGTGCCGCGCATAACATCATGAGCATGCTCGTGCTCACGTTCGTGGGCGCGCATCTGGCAGCCGTGCTCATGCGCGACTCGGCGGCCAAGCGGCGATGACATCGCCCGTTCAATCGCCCCAGGCGATTGAACGGGGCACCTGCCATACAAAGACACGGCCCGCGCATCGCAACGATGCGCGGGCCGTCGTGTGAGCGTATGGCTTACTTCTTCGGCAGCTTGGCGAGCAACACCTCGACGGCCTTCTCCAGCTGCTCGTCGCGGCCCGTGGCCCACTTGGCGGGGTCCGGCTCCACCTGATACGTCGGCGCGAGCTGCTTGTTCTCCATGATGTCGCCATCGACGTCGCGGATCCCCACCATGGGGATACCGAACACCAGATCGCGATCCTGCAGGCGCTCCCACCACACCGAGCTGCACGTGCCGGGCACGGGCATGCCGACCGTCTCGCCGATGCCCAGCTGCGTGTACGCCATGGGGAAGCAGTGCGCGTCGGAGTAGTTGGCCTGGCTCATGACCACGATCGATGGCTTGGTCCAGCGCCGCGACGGTTCGCTGCCGAGCTTCTGGCCGCGCGGCTCGTTGTGCTCGAACACCTTGCCGCTCAGGAACGTGGTCAGTGCTTCGTCCAGGTTGCCGCCACCGTTGAAGCGCGTGTCCAGGATGATCGCATCGCGCTCCACGTTGCGGCCGAACACCTCGTCGAACACCTCGCGGTACGCGCCGTCGTTCATGCCGCGCACGTGCGCGTAGCCCAACCGGCCGTTCGAGAGCTTGGCCACCAACTCGCGGCGCGAGCGCCACCAGCGCTGGTACAGCAAGCGCTGCTGCGCAACCCACGCGATCGGCCGCACCGTCTCCTCCCACTTGGCGCCGCCCTTGGGATCCGCGAGTCCCAAGCGAACCGGCTTGCCGGCCTTGCGGTTCAAGAGCGCGTACCAGTCGGCACCCGCGGCAATGCGCACGCCATCGATGGACTCGATCACCACGCCCGCACCCACCTTGCTCCCCGCGCGCTGCAGCGGCCCGCCATCGAGCACCTCGGCAATCTGCACGCCTGCGCCGGTCCACGACGCCTCGGGGAAGAACCCGAGCGCACCCGTGTCGTCACCATCGGTGCGCACCGGGCGGAACCGGGCGCCGGTGTGCGAGGCGTTCAACTCACCCTGCATCTCGCTGGCCATCTCGGCGAAGTCGCGATTGTTGTCGATCGCCGGCAGGAAGGCCGCGTAGTGCGCCTTCAACTTCTGCCACTCGATGCCGTGCATGCCCGGGTCCAGGAACTTCTGGAACGTCTGACGCCAGATGTGCTCGAAGAAGTACGCACGCTCGGCGTCCTCGTCGAGGTCCATGCGCGCACTGGCCGCGATGCCGCTCGACTTACCCGACTCCAGTTCCACCGTGGACAGCCGGCCATCGGCCAGCACGTAGGCCTTCTTGCCCTCGGCATCGAGCTTGAAGTCGGCCTCATCGGCACCCAGCTTGGCCACGAGCTTCACTTCCTTGCTGCGCATGACGTACTTCCAGAGGTCGTAGCCCTTGTCGTAACGCGCCAGGTACACGAGCGTCTCGCCATCGGGCGTGAGCATGGCCGCGGCCAGATCGGCCGAGTTGAGCGACAGCCGTGCAATGCGGTCCTCGAGGCCATCGAGTTCCAGCGCGACCGCCGCGGCAGCTACCGCCGGCTTGTCCTTGGCGGCCTTGTCCTTGGCGTCGCCGTCCTTGCCCTTCGACTTGTCGCCGTCCTTCTCCTTGGCGATGAGCTGG
>JAIOPA010000470.1 GCA_021414165.1 Candidatus Eiseniibacteriota bacterium | reverse complement strand
CGCGCGGCGTCGCCACCGGGCCGGGCGCGTGCGACCACGCGCAACAGCGCGCCGTCGCTGGCGATGCGTTCAAAGCCCATCACGGCAAAAGGCTCCACGATGAGGTCGATCCACAGCGGATCATCGTTGAGTTCGTTGATCACGGATTCGGTCACGCGCACCACGCGATCGAGGTCCTGACCGGGTGCGGCGGGCAGATCGACCACGGCGCGGTTCCAGCCGCGGCTGTGGTTCACCACGATCTTCATCTCACCGTTCGGCACGTGCAGTTCGCGGCCCTGGAAGTCGCGCAGCCGCGTGCTGCGCAGCGTCACGGCCTCGACCGTGGCGGCCACGCCGTTCACCTCGATCGTGTCGCCGACCACGAACTGGTCCTCGATGAAGATGAACGTACCGGCGATCACGTCACGCACCAGGAACTGCGCGCCGAAGCCGAGGGCCGCGCCCAGGATGGACGCACCCACGAGCAGCGGCTTCACGTCCCAGCCCAACACGTCGAGCGCATGGATCACGGCCCACGCCACGACCAATGTGGTGACGCTGTTGCGCAGGATCTGCCCCACCGTGCGGGCGCGCTGCACGCCATGACCGGTGTCGCGTGCGGCGCGCACCAGCCAGGTCTCGCCGCGGCGCACGAGCAGGAACAGCACGCGCTGCACCACCCACGCGGTGAGTGCCGTGAGGATGAGCCGGGCCACCAGGACCCCGAGTTGCTCGGGGTCCGGTGTGAGCCACGGCGGCAGCTTCCACAAGCGCCGCGCGGGGGCGGCGAGCAGGAACGCGATCATTCAGTGCGCAGCATCGAGATCAGACCAGACCCTCGACGGTCTTGCGGTCGAGCTTCTTGACCACGGCCACCAACAGCTTGACCGTCATCTCGTAGTCGCGCCGGTCGATGATGCTCACGTGGCTATGGATGTAGCGCGCGGCCACGCCCATGGACAGCGTGGGCACACCCTCGCCCGAGATATGGATGCGGCCGGCATCGGTGCCGCCGCGTTCCACCGCCTCGAACTGCAGCGGGATCTTGTTGGCCTCGGCGGTGTCGATCACCAGATCGCGCAGCCGACGGTTCGGGATGCTCGTGGCGTCGTAGATCACCAGGAGCGGGCCACCGCCCAGCTTCTCATCGCCCTCGGTGCCGGGCGTGTCGTGGGCAATGCCCACGTCGAGGCAGATGCCCACGTCGGGGCGCACCTTGCTCGAGACGGTCTTGGCACCGCGCAGGCCGACTTCTTCCTGCACCGTGGCCACGGCGAACAGCGTGTTCGGATGCTTCTGGCCCACCAGGCGGCGCGCCGTCTCGGCCGCGAGCGCGCAGCCGATGCGGTTGTCCCACGCCTTGGCGAGCAGCAGGTTCGGATTGGCCATGACCGCGAACGACGAGTCCGGGATGATCGGGTCGCCGGGGCGGATATCGAGCTTCTTCTTCACATCGAAGTCGCTGGCCGCGCCGACATCGATGTACATGTCCTTGATCTCGAGGACCTTCTTGCGGTCCTCATCGCGCAGCTCGTGCGGCGGCTTGCTGCCCACCACGCCGAGCACGTC
>JAIOPA010000469.1 GCA_021414165.1 Candidatus Eiseniibacteriota bacterium | reverse complement strand
GCCGAGCGCAGCAGCTTGAGCCACTGGGCCGACGTATAGGTGAGCGGGGCAGCCAGCACATCCATGATCCGCACGATCGATTCCAGCACACGGCGCATCGGGGTTCCCTCCCTGTCCGGCTAGTGTCGGGTGGAAGGGTGGGGACTTTAGCCCAGCGGATCAGGCGCTCTGGACGCCCTGCGTGCGCTGCTTGCGCGCGAACAGCCCCATGGCCACGAAGCCGAACACGAACCCGGCGATGTGCGCCCACCAGGCCACGCCACCGCTGCCGCTACCAAAGGACAGCGTGCCCGAGATGAACTGGAACAGGAACCAGATGCCGAGCAGCACCAGTGCGGGGATCGCCACGATCTGGAAGAAGAAGATGATCGGGATCAGCGTGAGCACGCGGGCACGCGGGAACGCCAGCGCGTAGGCGCCCAGCACACCGGCAATGGCGCCGCTCGCGCCCACGGTGGGCACGGCCGAGCCGGGCATGAACGCGCAGTGCACCAGTGCGGCCACGAAGCCCGAGGCCAGGTAGAACGCCAGGAAACGGCCGTGGCCCAGGCGATCCTCGACGTTGTCGCCGAAGATCCACAGGTACCACATGTTCCCGAGCAGATGCAGCCAGCCGCCATGCAGGAACAGCGACGTGAACACCGTGAGTAGCTCGGTCGGCGCCGACGTGATGTCCGACAGCGATGCGAACATGCGTCCCGGCACCACGCCCCATTCGCGCAGGAACTCGTTCAGGCCCTCGCCCTGCATGAGCTCGATCACGAACGCGAGCACGTTCAAGCCGATCAACGCACGCGTCACCACGGGCGAGTTCGAGGCTGGATTGTCGTCGCGGAGCGGGATCATGGCGGCGTCTCGGGATGCACGAGAATGGGGAACGGTTCGCAGATGGGGGCGTTGACGTTGCTTTGACGCGGTGCCTATCCTGCACCTGTCGTCGCAGGAGTGCGAGCATCCCGGAACGGGTTGCTGCATCAAAAGTCCCCGAACGAGCGAATCCCTCGGGGGCCCTGTGGCTCACACCTTCTATAGGGCATCGGCCCGAGAGCCCCCGTCCAACACCCGATTCAGGAGAGCAGCCATGTCGAACGCCACGCCTGTCACGACCGCCAACTTCGATTCCGAGGTCCTCAAGTCCTCGACGCCCGTCCTCGTGGACTTCTGGGCCCCCTGGTGCGGGCCGTGCCGCGCCGTGGCCCCCACGGTCGACGCCCTGGCCACCGAGTTCGCCGGCCGGGCCAAGGTCGTGAAGCTCAACACCGACGAGGAGTCGGACATCGCGGTCAAGCTGGGCGTGGGCTCGATCCCGACGCTCATGGTGTTCAAGAACGGCGAGATGGTCGAGCGCGTCGTGGGCAACCGCCCCAAGAACGAGCTGGCCGCGCTGCTCACGCGCCACATCTAGCACCGCTCCAGCAGTTCCCGCCGGACCCCGCCACGGCAACGTGCGCGGGGTTCGTGCTTTACCGGGCGCTGCGCACCGTCTGGAGTGCGGCCGGCAGGCCGTCGATGAGGTCGCTGGCCGCCATGCCGATGCCGCCACGGGCCTGCGCCAGCGTGTCGCCGGCCAGTCCGTGCACGTGCACCGCCAGACGCGCCGCGTCGTAGGGCGCCAGGCCCTGGGCCAGCAGCGCCACCAGGATACCGGTCAGCACGTCGCCGGTGCCGGCCGTGGCCAGCGCGGCGTTGCCGGTGGGGTTCACGGTCACGTGGCCGTCGGGCGACGCGATCACCGTGGGAGCACCCTTCAGCACGATGGTCGCGCCCCAGCGCTGCGCCCAGCCGCGGGCGGCATCGATGCGGCGCGCCTCGAGTTCGGCGGGTGACTGGCCCGAGAGCCGCTGCATCTCGCCCAGGTGCGGCGTCAGGATGCGCGGCGCGGGCGCCAGCTTGAGCGCCGGCACCAGTACGCTGTCGGCCGGCGACAATGCCGTGAGCGCGTCGGCGTCGAGCACGAGCGGCTTGTCGAGGTGCGTGGCGAGTTCGCGCACGAGTGCGGCGGCATGCGGCCGCGTCGAGAGCCCGCTGCCGATGGACACCGCGTCGGCGCGCGACGCCTCGTCCAGGATGCGCGCGAGTGCGCTCGCGGTGAGCGTGCGCTGATCGTCCTCGCCGCACGCGATCACCATGGGTTCCACCAAGTGCGACGCCAGCACGCTCTGCAGGCTCGCGGGCGCGGCCACGCGCACGTAGCCCGCACCGCTGCGCACCGCGGCACGCGCGGCCAACACGAGCGCACCCGTCATGCCCGGGGCGCCGCCCACGATGAGCGCGCGGCCCGCGCTGCCCTTGTGCGCGCGCGGATCGCGCACGGGCACGTCGGGCGCGAGCGCGCGGGCGTGGCCCAGTTCGGCGGGCGCCAGACCAGCGGCCCGGGGCTCCACGAGCCCGATATCGGCCACCTCGAGCACGCCACGATTCGCGCGGCCCGGCCACAGCCAGTGTCCGCGGCGCGCTTCGCCGAACGTGATCGTGAGGTCGGCCTGCACGGCATCGTCGCTCGCGGTGCCGTCATCGCTCGACACGCCGGTGGGCATGTCCACCGCCACCACGCGCGCGCCCTGCGCCCGCAGGGCGTTCGCGAGCCCGCACGCATCGGCGAACACGCCGCGCGGCTCGCCCTCGGCACCCGTGCCCAGCAGCGCGTCGATCACGAAGTCCCACGCATCGAGCGTGGCGGCCAGTGCGGCTAGTTCGCTCGCGTTAGTCACCGGTTGCACGAACACGCGCGTGCCGTCGAGCGCGGCCAGCATGTCGCGCGTGAGCGGTGCGAGCTTGGCCTCGCTCGTGCACAGCGCCACCGCCACATGCGCGCCGCGCGCAGCCAGCGCACGTGCGGACACCAGGCCGTCGCCCGCGTTATGCCCGCCGCCGCACAGCACCAGCACGCGCAACGCGAGTGGCGTGCCGAAGCGGCGTTCGAGTGCTTCGGCCACGGCCTCGCCGGCGCGCGTCATGAGCGTGGCGACCGGCGTACCGGCCGCCACCGTGGCGGCATCGACGGCACGCATCTCGGCGGCCGTCAGTAGATACATCGTCTAGAAGCGGCGGCCGCGCGAGCGGGCGTCGCCCTTCAGGTCGCGGATCAGGCGCTTCTTGTACTCCGCGTCCTTCTCGATGCGCGCGAGCAGGTCCGGGTCGTTCGACAGGAACGGCAGGTCGAACAGTTCCGGCTCGGCTTCCTGCTCGGTGTAGATGCGCTCCTGCTCGCGGCGCTGATGCTGCACGGCCCGCTCCACGTTCTCGAACGACCGGTGTTCCGCGAGGAACGCTTCGTTGAACGTGTCGAAGATGTACACGTGGACCTTGTTGTCCGCCGCGACTCCTTCGGGTGGGGCGTACACGCGCGCGCGCGCCGCGCGGATCTTCTCACTGCCCATGGCGACCTCCTGTAGGTGGACCCGACGCGTCGTCGCGGCCGTTCAGCTGGTCCACGATCGACACCAGTTTGAATACATCGTCGACATCATAGTCGGCGCCGGACTCCTTCGTGTCGAAGGTGTCGCCGT
>JAIOPA010000051.1 GCA_021414165.1 Candidatus Eiseniibacteriota bacterium | reverse complement strand
GGGAGCGTGAGGCACACGTCGCCCAGGAACCGCGGGCGCACGAAGAGTATTCGGCGGATTCCGGAACTGCTCACTGGCTTCACAGGCTCACCTCGCTCAAGATGCGGCGAACGTACTCAAACGCCGTCGCCACCGCCAATCCGAGGGAGCCTGCCGTGAAGAGCGAACGC
The DNA here is from genome assembly GCA_021414165.1 of Candidatus Eiseniibacteriota bacterium. GTDB lineage: Bacteria > Eisenbacteria > RBG-16-71-46 > RBG-16-71-46 > RBG-16-71-46 > JAIOPA01. The sequence goes on along the minus strand of JAIOPA010000051.1, from coordinate 2,537 downwards.
GAACCCGGACTCGAGACCCGTGCCGTGCATGGCCCGCACATCGGTGCCTCGGGCGCGATGTCTACACCACTGGTGCACAGCGCCACGTTCTCGTTCGACTCGCTCGACGACATGGTCGCGCAGCAGAACCTGGGCAGCGCGGGTTCGTTCTATCAGCGCAACGGCCACCCCACCATCGCCGCCACCGAGGAACGTCTGGCCGCGCTCGAGGGCAGCGAGACTGCATTGCTGTTCCCGAGCGGCATGGGCGCGATCAGCAGTGCGTTCCTGGCGTATCTGAAGAGCGGCGATCACGTGGTGTGCGTGGACCCGTGCTACGGCGGCACGCAGGCGTTGCTGCAGTGGGGCAAAGAGCGCTTCGGCTGGGACCACACGTTCGTGGACTCGCGCCAGCCCGACACGTGGGAGGCGGCGTTCAAGCCCAACACGCGGCTGCTTCACTTGGAGTCACCCATCAATCCCACGCTCGTGTGCTTCGACATCGCGTGGGCCGCGCAGCTCGGGCACGCCAAGGGCTGCGTGGTCACGATCGACAACACCATCGCGTCGCCCATCGGTCAGCAGCCGCTGGCACTCGGCTGCGATGTCTCGCTCTACTCCGCCACCAAGTCGATCGGCGGCCACAGTGATCTGCTCGCGGGCGCGGCCATGGGCTCGCGCGCGGCGCTGGCGCCGGTGTTCCATGCGCGCTCCACGTTCGGCCCCATCGCCGATGCCACGAGCGCGTGGATGATCGAGCGCAGCCTCAAGACCATGCCGATGCGCGTGGCCGCGGGGAACGCGAACGCGCTCGAGCTGGCCACGCGGCTCAAGGCTCACGCGGGCGTCGCGCAGGTGTTCTACCCCGGGCTGCCGTCGCATCCGAGCCACGCCATCGCCGCCAAGCAGATGAAGCTGGGCTTCGGGCCACTGCTGGGCTTCGAGGTGAAGGGTGGGGCCGAGGCGGCGTTGCAGGTGGTCAACGCGCTCCGCGTCATCCGGCATGGCGCGAGCCTCGGCGGCGTCGAGTCGCTGGCCAGCCTGGCGGCGTTCACGTCGCACAAGATGATCGGGCCCGAGGGCCGCAAGCGCGCCGGCATCCCCGAGGGGCTGGTGCGGGTGTCGGCCGGCGTCGAGTCGATCGAGGACCTGTGGGCGGACCTCGAACAGGCGCTCGCGGCGGTCCGGGGCTGACGTCAGGCCCCCGCCCAGCCGCACAGTTGACCGTGCCCTGAAAACCCGGGCCAGTTGGGGGTTTACGGGCGCTTTTCCCGGCGTGATATGCTCTCGGACGCTGGTGTCCAACCCCTCATTCACCCTGCCGGAGGTCGTCCCGTGAAGCGTCTCATCCCGGTCCTCGCCGTGCTGGCCGCGTTCGCTGTCGCGCCGCTCGCGCATGCCGCCACCAAGCCTGCCGCTGCCCCCGGAGCGGTGACCGATTCGCTCGCGCTCCTCGAGCGCGCCGTGGCCAAGGACTCCACCAAGTTCGACAACCTGTACCGGCTCGGCATCATGTACCTGGACCGCGAGAAGAACGCCGAGGCCGCGCAGGTGTTCGCGAAGGCCAACAAGGTCAAGCCCAAGAACGTCAAGGTGCTCGTCAACATGGGCGTGGCGCACGACAACCTGGGCAAGCCGGAACTCGCGCAGGGCTTCTACCAGGAGGCGATCGGCATCGCCCCCACGGACTCCATCGCGAGCTGCCGCCTGGCCACGTCGTACTACGCGCAGGGCAAGTTCGGCGATGCCATGTCGCTGCTGCGCTCGCTCATCGCCAAGCAGCCGCGTTCGCACTGCGCCTACTTCACCATGGGCGTGTCGTTCGCCGATGCCGGCCTGTATCGCGATGCCATCCGCATGTGGAAGAAGGTCATCGAGTTCGCGCCCACCTCGCCCGAGGCGCAGAGCGCCAAGGAGAGCATCGACGTGCTCGAGCGCTTCCTCGCTGGGCAGTAGCCAGCAGGGCCGGGCAGTCGCACTCACGTTCCCACCGGCGGAGACATGACCGAGACGGTCTACCTCGATCACAACGCATCCACTCCGGTCCGCCCCGAGGTCGCCGAGGCCATGCAGCAGGCCCTCCGCGATCTCGGGGCGAACCCTTCCAGTGCCCATCGTGACGGCCAGCGCGTGCGCGCCGCGGTCGAGCGCGCGCGCGAGCAGGCGGCCGCACTCGTGAACGCCAAGCCCGACGAGGTCGTGTTCGTCTCGGGCGGCACCGAGGGCGATCACCTGGCCATCGTGGGCAGCGCGTGGGCGCAGCGCGCGAGTGGCAAGCACGTGGCGGCCGCGGCGATCGAGCATCATGCCGTGCATGGCGCGGTCGGGCTGCTCGAGACCATGGGCTTCACGCATTCCAGCCTGCCGTGCGATGCCAACGGCATGACGAGCCCCTAGGCAGTGAACGACCTGCCCGCGGGCGTCACGGTGTTGTCGCTCATGCTCGCGAACAACGAGACCGGCGTCATGCAGCCGGTGTCGGCATTGGCGGCGCGCGCCCGCGCGCGCGCCATCCGCGTGCACTGCGATGCCGTGCAGGGCACGGGCAAGGTCAAGGT
>JAIOPA010000468.1 GCA_021414165.1 Candidatus Eiseniibacteriota bacterium | reverse complement strand
CGCTCGTGCGCAGCAACTGCCCACCCACGCTGTCGACCGCGCCCAGCTGGTGGTTCGGGCCGATCACGCGCTGCACGTTGTAGCTCACGGCAAGCGTCATGTTGGTGAACGGCTGGATCGGCTGCTTGAGCCGGATGACCTTGTAGATGGTGTCGCGGAACGCGAAGAAGTTGTTGAGCACCTCGTACTGCTGGTCGGCGCCGGCCTTCAACAGGTCGAAGCGGCCGCGCACCGCGCTGTCGGCCTCGGCCTGCGAGAGCGGGAACCCCATGACGCCGTTGGGATCGATGACCGCCTTGCCCTCGATGACGTTGTTGTCGTTCGCGCCGTTGGCGTCGTCCAGATAGAGCCGGATGCTCTTCTCATCGACGTCGTACACCGAGCCGAAGCCGGGGTCGTAGAGCAGGAAGTACTGGCCCTTGACCCAGTCGAGGTCGGTGAACGGCTGCGGCTTGCTGACCGACGCACCACCCGTGTACACGGCGCGCTCGCTGCGGCCTTCCTGCTTGCTGGCGAGTGCCGTGAAGTCCAGCGCGCCGATGCGCGAGGCCATCTTGATGCCGAACAGCCCCTCGTTCTTGCCGCTGTACGAGACGTACTGGGTACCGGGCAGCGTGAGGCTGGTATTGCCCAGGTCCAGCGCCTGCATGAAGTCGTCTTCATCGCCGCGGTAGTTGATCGCGATGCGGTTCGCGAGCGGGATCTGGTTGGCCGAGTTCTGGAGCAGGTTCACCTTGATGCGGTCCGACAACTGGCCCTCGAGCCGGATGTCGAGGTCCTGCTGCATGTCGAGCGACGGGAACAGGCTCTGGCGCTGGCCCAGCAGCGCGAGTTTCTGGTTCGTCCAGTTGCTGGTGCCCGACAGCCGGATGCTCTCGGAGCCCGACACGTTGAGCGCCGGGCCGCCCGGGCCCAGCAGGCTCTGCACGGGCGACGGCAGCCGCACCGGGATCGGCAGCGACAGGCCGGTGCGCTGCTGCGGCGTGTTGCTGCCCAGGTTGTTGATGTCGCGCCGCGCGCGTTCCTGCCAGCGCTCGCGGAAGTTCCGCTGCGAGTAGTCCAGCGCGAACGTGGACAGCGGGCGGCGGTAGCCAGCGCCCAGGCTGATCTCACCCACCTCGGTCACGCTGCGGTAGGTCCCGGAGTCCGGATCGACGCTCATGCGCGCCTTGCGCGGGTCATAGAGCGGAAGGAGCTTGATCGGGCCGTACGGCTTGCCGATGGGATCAAGGCCGTACTGGAGGAACTGGCGCTCGAGCGAGACCCGCGAGAGCGGTTTCCAGGGCATCGGCAGGGTGTCGGCCGCGACCGCCGCGGCTTTCGCCTTGGCGTGCTCCTTGCTGGCTGGCGACGGCAGTCCCTTGAGGCCCGGAAGGCCGGAGATCGCCGCGAGCAGCGCAATGGCGGGCAGGTTCAACGAACCGATCATGGATTCCTGGGGCCGCGCGTCCGGGGGGCTGTCGACTGGGACGCGACCGTAACAGCCGACTGGAGAGCGGTCAAAGTATTGCGGGACTGCGAAGTGCCGACCCGCCCACGGTTAAGGTAGGCTGGGATCCTGTGCGCATCCTCCCCTCTTACATCCTCCGCCAGCATCTGGTTCCGTTCCTGCTCGGGTTCGGGGTCGTCACGTTCGTCTTTGAGATGGACGTGCTCTTCGACTACCTGGACCTGGTCATCAACCGTGGCGTGCCCGCCATAGCCGTGTTGCAGCTTTTCGGGCTCTCGCTGGGGTTCGTGATCGCGTTGTCCGTACCGTGTGCCGTGCTCATCAGCGCGCTCATGACGTTCGGCCGCCTGTCGCAGGACAACGAGATCACCGCACTGCGGGCGAGCGGCATCCACCTGTTCCGGGCCATGCTCCCCCCGCTGGCCGGTGCCACCGTGCTCGCGGTGCTGCTCACGCTGTTCAACAACTACGTCTACCCGGACGCCAACCACGCGTTCGCCAGCCTTCTGGTGGATATCGGCAGGATGCGGCCCACGGTCAAGCTGCAAGAGGGCGTGTTCATCACCGACTTCCCGGGCTATAACCTGCTGGTCCAGTCCGTGAACGGCCGCACGAACGAGATGCGGGGCGTCACCATCTACCAGCTCCATGCCGGTGGCCCGCCCACGACCATCCTGGCCAAGAAGGGCTTCCTCACCTACACGCCCGACGGGCGCACCGCGGTGCTCGAACTCGAGGACGGCGAGATCCACGAGATCGCCTCGGGCGAGGACACCCCGAACCGCTACCACCGGCTCAATTTCCGCAAGCACACCATCAATATCCAGGGTGCCGGCGGCCTGCTGGAGCGCACCGTGCGCAGCGCGCGCGGCGACCGAGAGAAGAGCGCCTCACAGCTGCTCCAGGAGAAGCGCGAGGTCATGCAGGACTACGAGCGCTCGCTGGCCGTGCACCGCCGCCGCTTCAACACCATCGGCGTGGCCGAGGAACTCATGCCCGCACTGGCACCCGAGCAAGCACCGCTGCACGTGCAGTTCGGTCTGGCGCTCATGGCGCTCGCCCGCCATCGCGAACCGCTCGACGAGGTCGTGAAGCGCTATCCGGGACTCGAGATGGACGTGAACCTGTGGACCATGGAGCGCAAGGCGCTGCTGCGCCGCGCGGCCGGACTGTCGGTGGAGGTCCACAAGAAGTTCGCGCTCCCGGTGGCCTGCATCGTGTTCGTGCTCATCGGCGCGCCGATCGGCATGCGCGTGCGCCGCGCCGGGCCGGCAGTGGCGTTCCTGTCGATCGGCTTCTTCCTGTTCTACTACGTGTGCCTGATCGGCGGCGAGGAGCTGGCGAACCGCCTGCTGTTGCCGCCGTGGCTGGCCATGTGGCTCGCGAACCTCGTGCTGGGCATCGCCGGGCTCGACCTCACCGCACGCGCCTGCGACATCTGGCTGCCCTGGCATGGCTCGCGCCGCGCGCGGCTGCCGGACTCCGTGGCCGAGGGCACCCGATGAGGATCCTGGACCGCTACCTGCTGCGCGAGTTCCTCGTGTACCTGCTGCTCGGGCTGCTCGGGTTCATCGTCATCTTCATCGTGGTCGACCTGATCGAGAAGATGGACGTGTTCCTGGACCACAAGGCGCCCTGGCCGCTGGTGCTGCAGTACTTCGTGAACCTGGCGCCCGATGTGATCGTGAAGATGCTGCCGGTCTCGTTGCTGCTCGCCACATTCCTGGCGTTGGGCCAGCTCAACAAGTTCGGCGAGCTCACGGCCATGCGCGCAGGCGGCCTGTCACTCGTGCGCATCCTCATGCCCGTGTACGGCGTGGCGGTGGCGTGCGTGCTCGGCTCGCTCGCGCTGGGCGAGTACGTGGTACCCGCGGCCACACGCGCGCGGGACGAGATCTTCGAGGAACGCATCCAGCACATCCAGCGCTCCACCCCCAGCGAGCGCGCCGACGTCACGTATCTCGGCCGCGGCGGACGCATCTGGGTGGTGGGCCTGTACCTCGTGCACCCCAAGCGCATGCACGACGTGTCGCTGCAGGAGTTCGAGAAGGGCCAGCTGGTGCGCCGCATCGATGCGCGCGAGGCCAACTGGGACGGTAAGCGCTGGGTGTTCTCGTCGGGCTTCGTACGCAAGTTCACCGGCACCGGCAAGGAGTCGGCCGAGGCGTTCGGCAGCATGGCCGTGAATGGTCTGGGCGAGGTGCCGGACGACTTCGCCAAGGAAGGCCACAAGCCCGAGGAGATGAACTGGTTCGAGCTGCGCAACTACGTCGAGCGCCTGCGCTCGAGCGGCGCGCGCGTCGAGAACTACCTGGTCGACCTGCACTTGAAGCTGGCGTTCCCGCTCATCTGCCTGATCGTCGTGATCATCGGCGGCGCGCTCTCGACGCGGCTGCGCATGCAGGGCGCCGCCCTGGGCTTCGGCCTCTCGATCGCGATCTCGTTCCTTTACTACGGCATCATGCGCGCGAGCCAGGCTCTGGGGCACAACGGCGCGCTGTCGCCCTACGTGGCAGCGTGGTTCGCGGACGTGCTGTTCGGCGCCATCGCGATCGTCATGATGGCCGAGGCGCAGAAGCGCTGATTCAGGCCGGGTGGGTCACGCCCACCGTATCGAGACCGCCGCAGAACTCCACGTCGGCCGCGAACGTGGGCCCCAGAGACGCGAGCCAGCGCCCGTGCGCGGAGCCGGTGACCTTGCGGTGCACGGCCGTGGCGTCGCGGCAGGCCTTGGCCAGCACCTCGCTGCCATCACGGCCCACCATGCGGGCCCCCATCGCCACCAGGCGAGCCGCGATCGTGGCGGCACAGGCGGTGTCCTCGGAGGCCTCGGCGCCGAGCTTGCCCGCGCACACCAGCCAGATCTCGGACTCCTCGGCCAGCACGTCCACCGTGGCCGACAGGTTCACGAAGCTCGCCAGGTAGAGCCGCTGGCAACGGCTGGCCGCGAGCATGGCACGGCTGCCGTTCGTGCTGGCGAACGCCAGCGTCTTGCCCGCCACGCGCTCGCGCGTGTACTCGAGCGGCGAGTTGCCCAGATCGAAGCCCGGCACGATCACGCCCTCGCGCTCGCCGCAAGCCAAGGTGTCCGCACGATGCGCATCGCGATAGGCGATCGCCTCGGCCGTGGTGCCAAAAGGCAGCACGCGAGCGCAGCCGTTCTGGCGGGCCACCGCCAGCGTGCTCGTGGCACGCAGCACATCGATGGCCACCGCGCACATCTCCGCCGGCAACGTGCCCGGCGCGGGTGGCGTCACCGCCACGCGCACGCGGGCCTGCGTCACGAGTGGTTCGCCGGCTGACGATCCTTGAGCAGCTCTTCCACGAAGCGCGTCGACAGGTCGCCCTTGCGGAACTTCTCGGTCGAGAGCGCGAGACGGTGGAACGGGATCGTGGTCTTGACCCCTTCCACGATCATCTCCTCGAGCGCGATCTCCATGCGCTTGATCGCCTCGGCGCGGTCCTTACCGTAGGCGATGAGCTTGCCGATCATGCTGTCGTAGTACGGCGGGATCATGTAGCCCGCGTACACGTGGCTGTCGACGCGCAGGCCCGGGCCGCCCGGCTTGTACCAGTACGTCACCTTGCCGGGGCTCGGACGGAAGTTGTACTCGAAGTCCTCGGCGTTGATGCGGCATTCGATCGCGTGGCCACGGATCGTGACGTCGTCCTGCGTGAACGACATAGGTTCACCGGCCGCCACGAGGATCTGCTCCTTCACGAGGTCGATGCCCGTCACTTCCTCGGTCACCGGATGCTCGACCTGGATGCGCGTGTTCATCTCCATGAAGTAGAACGAGCCGTCCTCGTCGTACAGGAACTCCATGGTGCCCGCGTTGCGGTAGCCGATCGTGGCGGCACCCCGTGCGGCCAGCTCGCCCATCGTGACGCGCTGGGCGGGCGTGAGCACCGAGCTCGGCGCTTCCTCGATGAGCTTCTGGTGGTTGCGCTGCACCGAGCACTCGCGCTCGCCGAGGTGCACGACCTTGCCGCGCCCGTCGCCGAACAGCTGGAACTCGATGTGCCGCGGCTTGACGATGTACTTCTCCAGGTAGACGGCGTCGTTGCCG
>JAIOPA010000050.1 GCA_021414165.1 Candidatus Eiseniibacteriota bacterium | reverse complement strand
CACGCTGGATCTGCCGCGCGCGGGCCAGGCGTCGCTCGAGCTGTACTCCGTGTCGGGTCAGCGCGTGCGCACGCTGGCGAACGGCGCGTTCGCGGCCGGCCGTCACACGCTCACATGGGATGCCCGCGGCCGTGATGGCGAGGCCGTGGCGCCGGGCCTGTACTTCGCGGTGCTGGAGCAGGGTGGCCAGCGCGTGCAGCAGCGCGTGGTGCGCGTGCAGTAAGGTTCGCGGCTCACACGAGCCCCCGTCGTGCCGCCCGGAAGGGGCGGGCGGCGGGGGCTTCGTGTTGCAGTCCCAACGACTTAGAGCGCGGTCGGGGGGCTCCTGCCGGGGCGTCCGGCCCGCGCAAAGCCTTGCGGTTCCACTCATCGACCCATGGACAAGGCGCCGATACCTACCGCATGCTCATGACCGGCCCGATGCTCAGCATGTCGGGACCGCGAGGCGCGGCACCAGGGTGTGCCGCGGTGACCACCCCCTGCACGAGGAGGATGCGATGAGATTCGGCCACGCTTGGCGTGCTGCCGTACTCGCATCTCTGGCGCTCTTGGTGAGCGGCCAGCTCTGCATGATCACCACCTGTGTGCCGCGTCTCGTTCGAGTCGCCAAGGGTTCGCATGCGGCGCACGCGTGCTGCGGGAGTGAGAGCCGCGCGAAGTCGCCTGCCGCACCGCTGCCTGCCGGGCATGCCATGCCGTGCGATCAGCAGGTCTCCACGGTCGTCGCGCCTGCGCTCGACCATGCACCGGCCAGCATGCTCGTCGCGATGCTGCCGTTCGTCGTGACGCCGGCCGATGCGCCCGCACCGGCTCTCGCGTTCATCGAGTCCGACGACACCGGTCCGCCACACGATCGGACCCTGCCCGCCACCGCGGGCCTGCGCGCTCCTCCGCAGGGCTGATCCGCCCGCGGCCACACGGCCGTGAGGCGTGAGTGTGTGTGCGTGCTCGATCCACGAGCGCGCTGACCACCGGCCTTTCGCCCCGGAGTCGCAGATGAAGTCGATCGTACGAGGCGCGTTTGCCTGCCTCTTGCTTGCGTTCACATCGCTTATGCCCGTCTGGGCCGCCGAGCCGCTCACGCTGGAACGCGCTTTGGCCGACGTTGCGGCCCAGGATCCATGGCTCGCCGGCCGCCGTGCCGAGACGCGTGCCGCGTTCGCACGGGCGCGCCGCGCCGGTGCGGGTGATGCGCCCATGCTCGATCTCATGGCCGAGAACGTGCCGGTGGGCGGCGGCTTCGGCATGGACGGCATGACCATGCGCGTCGTGGGGCTGGAGCAGCGCGTGGTAGTGAGCGGCGCGCGCGGCATTGCACGCCAGGCGGCACTCGCCGAGGCGCGCGCCAATGGCGCCGCGGCCGATGACGCGCACTGGCAGCGCCTGGCCGATGCGTGGATAGCGTATGCCGATGCGTACTGGTCGAGCCAGCGGGCCGAGGCCGCGCGCGGGCATCGTGCGACCATGGACCGCATGTCGTCGTCGGCCAAGGCGCGCTACGAGTCGGGCCGTGGGCGGCTCGAGGACCTGTTGCGCGTCGAGGCCGAGCGCGCGCGCATCACCGCCGACGCCGTGGCGTTCGAGGCCGAGGAACGCACGGCGCGCGCCACGCTCGCCGAACTGCGCGGCGTGGGCGGTGACGGGCTGGATGTGGATCTGGTCGCACCCGGTGGCGCGCTCGCGCCCGACTCGGATGCCGCCTGGAGCACGGTGGTCGCGGCACACCCGCGTGTGCGCGTGGCCAGCGAGCGCGAGCGTGCGCGGCGTGAGAGCGCCCGTAGCATGCGCCGCATGGTGTGGCCGGACCTCACGTTGCGCGCCTCGTATGGATTCCGTAGCACACTCGACGACGGCACCATGCAGGACAATATGTGGAGCGCAGGCGTGGGCATCATGTTGCCCATCGGCACGGGCTCGCGGCAGGGGGCCGAGGCGGCCGAGATGGACGCCATGGCCGACGCCGCACGATCCGATCGCAGCGCCGAGGCGTTGGCGCTCGAGCGCGAGCTGCGTTCGCTGCGCGTGCAGGCGAGTGCCGCCGCTCGCACGGCGTCGCTCTTGGCCGACACGGTCGAGGTCGCGGACCGTCGCGTGCTCGCGGCCGCATGGAGCGCGTACGAGGCCGGCCGCACCGACCTCGCGGGCGTGTTCGATGCCGCACATGCGTTGTACGCCGAGGAGGTCGATGTGACGCGCGCGTGGCAGACGCACGCGCGCACGTTGGCGCGCCTGCTCGCGGTGAGCGCGCGTGGCGAACTGGTGGGATTGCAGCCGGGCGCATGGGCGCCGGTCACGACCAAGGGAGACGCACGATGAACCCCGAGCGCGAACCGCACACGGTGCACGAGCCGCCGCCTGGCGCGGCGTTCATGAACACGGTCCGCTGGGTGTTGTTCGGCGGTCTCTCGTTGCTGGCGGTCATCTCGATCGCGAGCTTCGTGGCGTTCAAGGTGCAGCAGGGCAAGGCGCCCACCAAGGCCGAGCGCAAGGCAGGGGCCACGACCTATCGCTGCCCCATGCACCCCAACTACACGAGCGACAAGCCGGGGGAGTGCCCCATCTGCGGCATGAACCTGGAGGCGGTCGAGGTGAGCGAGGCGCATGCGCACGACGCCACCGATGGCGGCGTGCCCGGGCTCACGACGGTGCAGATCCCGTCCGAGCGCACGCAGTTGATCGGCGTGCGGTTGGCGCGGGCCGAGCGTGGTGGGCTGGGCGAGGGTTCGCCGCTCGTGGGCTTTGTATCGCCCGATGAGACGCGTTTGCGGCGCGTGCAGTTGCGCGTGTCGGGGTGGGTGAAGAACGTGGCCATGAACCGCACGGGTGAACAGGTGCGCGCGGGCCAGCCCATGTTGTCGATCTACAGCCCCGAGCTGTACCAGAGCGAGCAGGAGTACCTGATTGCGCTGGGCGGCACCGAGGGCATGATGCAGCACGATGCCGGTGCGCATGAGTCCGCACGCGAGCGCCTGCGGCTGCTGGGCGTGCCCGACGATGAGGTCGCGCGGCTCGAGCGCGAGCGCAAGCCGTCGTCCAATCTGGCGCTGCGTTCCCCCGTCACCGGCACGATCCTCGAGCGCAACGTGGTCGAAGGCCAGTTCATCGGTGCCGACACGCCGTTGTTCACGGTGGCCGACCTGTCGCGCGTGTGGGTGCTGGTCGATCTCTACGAGATGGACCTGGGCCGCGTGCGCGTGGGTGATCGCGCGCGCTTCACCGCCGATGGTCTGCCGGGGCGCGAGTTCTCGGCCGCGATCGACTTCGTGTATCCCACGGTGTCCAGCGAGACGCGTACGCTCAAAGCGCGTCTCTCGTTGGCCAATTCCGGTGGATTGCTCAAGCCCGGCATGTACGGCCAGGTCGATGTCGCCAACCGCACGGGCAGTTCGGCGCTCGTGGTGCCGGCCGAGGCAGTGGTCAACACGGGCGAGTACAGCTACGTGTTCATCGCCCGCGCCGGCGGCACGTTCGAGCCGCGCCGGGTGTGGACCGGCCGCGGCGACGGCGAGCGCATCACGGTGCTCAAGGGTCTCGCCGTGGGCGACACGGTGGTGGCCAGTGCGTCGTTCTTGATCGACTCCGAGAGCCGTTTGAAGGCGGCGATCGCGGGCATCGGGGGTGTGCAGCCGGCAGGTGGTGCGGGAGCGAGCGGTGCGGGTGCCAAGGCACCGGCCGTCATGCCCCCGGGCCACCAGCACTGAGGCCGCGATGATCGCAAGACTCATCGAATGGTGCGCCACCCGGCGCTGGTTGGTGATCATCCTGTCGGTGATCGCGTTCGTGGGCGCCGTGCTCATCATGCGCAAGGTGCCGTTGGACGCGATCCCGGACCTGAGCGACCCGCAGGTGATAGTGTTCACCGACTGGATGGGGCGTTCGCCCGACCTGGTCGAGGACCAGGTCACGTACCCGATCGTCTCCAGTCTGCTCGCGGCCCCCAAGGTGACCGCCGTGCGTGGCCAGAGCATGTTCGGCATGAGCTTCATCTATGTGATCTTCGAAGAGGGCACCGATCTCTACTGGGCGCGCAGTCGCGTGCTCGAGTACCTGAGCACGATCAAGTCCCGGTTGCCCGACGGCGTCACGCCCACGCTGGGGCCCGATGCCTCGTCGGTCGGCTGGATCTACCAGTACGCGCTCATCGATAAGAGCGGTCAGCACGACCTGGCCGAGCTGCGTGCGTTCCAGGACTTCCACCTGCGCTACGCGCTCGCCAGTGTGCCGGGCGTGGCCGAGGTCGCGTCGGTGGGCGGCTACGAGAAGCAGTACCAGGTCGAGGTCGACCCGGCCCGGCTGCATGCGTATGGCCTGTCGGTGTCCGATGTGACGAGCGCCATTCGCCGCAGCAACCGAGAAGTGGGCGGTCGCGTGATCGAGATGTCGGGCCGCGAGTACTTCGTGCGCGGCCGCGGTTATATCCGATCGCTCGATGACCTGCGCAGCGTGGCCGTGGGCGTGGACCG
>JAIOPA010000271.1 GCA_021414165.1 Candidatus Eiseniibacteriota bacterium | reverse complement strand
TCGCCGATGATGTCGCCCATGTACTCCTCGGGCACGACCACCTCGACGTCCATGATCGGCTCGAGCAGGCGCGGCTTGGCCTTCGCGCAGGCTTCCTTGAACGCCATGGAGCCGGCGATCTTGAAGGCCATTTCCGACGAGTCGACTTCGTGGTACGAGCCGTCGACCAGGCGGACCATGATGTCCACCATCGGGTAGCCGGCGACGATACCGTTCTTGAGCGCTTCCTCGATGCCCTTCTCGACCGCCGGGATGTACTCCTTGGGGATCGAGCCACCGACGATCTCGTTCTCGAACGTGAAACCGGTACCCGGCGTCTGCGGCTCGATGCGGATCGAGACGTCGCCGAACATACCCTTACCACCCGACTGACGGACGAACCGGTGACGCTGGTCGGCCGACGCGGTGATGGTCTCACGGTACGCGACCTGCGGCTTGCCGACGTTGGCATCGACCGCGAACTCACGCTTCATACGATCCACGATGATCTCGAGGTGCAACTCGCCCATACCCGAGATGACCGTCTGCGACGTCTCTTCGTCGGTGCGCACGCGGAACGTCGGATCTTCTTCCGACAGACGCTGCAGCGCGACGCCCATCTTCTCCTCGTCCGCCTTGGACTTGGGCTCGATGGCGACGTCGACGACCGGCTCGGGGAACGTCATGGCCTCGAGGATGATCGGCGAATCCTGGGAGCACAGCGTGTGACCGGTGGTCACCTTCTTGAAACCGATACCGGCCGCGATGTCACCGGCGAACAGCTCGGTGATCTCCTCGCGCTTGTTCGCGTGCATCTGCACCAGACGGCCGATGCGCTCGCGGTTGCCGGTCGACGAGTTGAGCACGCCGTCGCCCGTCGAGCACTTGCCCGAGTAGACGCGGAAGAACGTCAACTTACCGACGTACGGATCGGTCATGATCTTGAACGCCAGCGCCGAGAACGGCGCGTCATCCTGGGCTTCACGCACGAGGTGCTCGAACGAGCGCGTGTCGTGGCCCGTGATGGGCGGCTTGTCCAGCGGCGACGGCAGGAAGTCCACGACGGCATCGAGGAGCTTCTGGACGCCCTTGTTCTTGAACGCAGAGCCACACATGACCGGATTCATCGTGCCCGACAGCGTGCCCTTGCGGATCGCGCGGCGCAGATCGGCGGCGGTGTACGGCTTCTCGTGCAGGTAGTCGTCGAGCAACTGCTCGTCGTACTCGGCCACGGCCTCGAGCAGCGCGAAACGCGCGGCGTTGGCAGCGTCGATCAGGTCACGCGGGATCTCACCCTCGATCAGCTTGGTGCCGTTCGAGTTGTCCTCGTACGTGATCGCCGTCATCTCGACCAGGTCGATCGTGCCCACGAACGCATCGCCCGAGAACATGGGGACGTTGAGGGGCACGGCCTTGGCGCCCAAGCGGTCGCGCATCATCTGGACGACATTGTCGAAGTCCGCGCCGACACGGTCCATCTTGTTGACGAACGCGATACGCGGGACGTTGTACTTGTCGGCCTGGCGCCAGACCGTCTCGGACTGGGGCTCGACACCACCCACGGCGCAGAACACGGCGACGGCGCCGTCGAGCACGCGGAGCGAACGCTCGACCTCGACCGTGAAGTCGACGTGGCCGGGGGTATCGATGATGTTGATGCGATGGTCGCGCCACTGGGCCGTGGTGGCAGCCGAGGTGATCGTGATGCCACGCTCACGCTCCTGCTCCATCCAGTCCATCGTCGCGGCGCCATCGTGCACTTCACCGACGCGGTGAATGCGGCCGGTATAGAAGAGCACGCGCTCGGTCAAGGTCGTCTTGCCGGCGTCGATATGGGCCATGATGCCAATATTGCGATATTTTTCGAGCGCAGTCTGCCGAGCCATGGGCTCACATCCTTCGGATTGTTCGGGGCTTCGGGTACACCACCTGCCTTTCGGTGAAGAAAGTGCGGTGATGAGACGTTCGTTCAGCCGTGTGCGGGTGAGGCGCTCAGTGAGCGCCCAGACCGGCTCGAAGGCCGGCCTTCGTCACGACTGCGTTTACCAGCGGTAGTGCGCGAAGGCCTTGTTGGCCTCAGCCATCTTGTGCGTGTCCTCACGCTTCTTGACCGCACCACCTTCGTTACGAGCCGCCGCCATGATCTCCGCCGCGAACTTCTCGGCGAAGGTGTGGTCGGCGCGGCCACGCGCGAAGGTGATGATCCAACGGGTCGCGAGCGCGTTACGACGATCCGGACGAACCTCGACCGGCACCTGGTAGTTCGCGCCACCGACGCGGCGCGACTTCACCTCGAGCACCGGCTTCACGTTGTTCATCGCGGACTTGAGGACGGTCATCGCCTCCTGACCGGTCTTCTCCTCGATCATCGTCATGGCCTTGTAGAAATGGCCCTCGGCGATCGAGCGCTTGCCACCGGTCATGATGGCGTTGATGAACCGCGTCACAAGGACGCTATCGTACTTGGGATCGGCGGCCGACTCGCGGCGCGCGCTATAGCCTTTACGAGGCATGTGCTGACTCTCCGGATCGATCGCGCCTGAAGGCGCGTGATTTTTGCGCGCCGAGGGCGCGCATGATGCAAAAACCGACAGACAAGCGGCCAGGGGGCAAAGAAAGCCCCCTGGGGCCCTGCCGGGCGATTCTAGGTTTTACTTGCTCTTGGTGCCGTACTTGGACCGGCTCTGCTTCCGGCCACTGACTCCGCTGGCGTCCAACGTGCCACGCACGATGTGATAGCGCACGCCGGGAAGATCCTTCACGCGGCCACCGCGGATGAGCACGATCGAGTGCTCCTGCAGGTTGTGGCCCTCGCCAGGGATGTAGGCAGTCACTTCGATACCATTGGTGAGACGGACACGGGCCACCTTGCGGAGGGCCGAGTTCGGCTTCTTCGGCGTGGTCGTGTACACGCGAGTGCAGACGCCACGCTTCTGCGGGCAGGCCTTGAGAGCAGGCGCACCCGTCTTGCTTTTCTGTGGCCGCCGTCCATGACGGACGAGCTGGCTCAAAGTCGGCACAGTAAAACCCCCGAACGCTTTTTTAGATCAGCTGGGTACGCGGATTGTGGGCACGGCATCGAGATAAGATGAAGCTACGCCGTGGACCGCGCAGGCCGAGCAATCTAGAGTCTCGTATGTTGCTGTGTCAAGGTGGATTTCCTCCTCGACACGCTTCCGGACGGCCTCCGACGAGCGAAGGCCGGTGTGGGGCCCCCGAAGGGGCCCCTGACGACCAGCAAACTGGCGATTCTGGCCCCTGGCGGGGTCGGGATCGCTATTTTTGTAAAGCTTTTGTTCAGGCCGTCCTGGCCGGATCGTCCTCGACCTCAGGCATCGAGGGAGCGACTTCCTTCTCGGCCTCGAGCCGGACCCGACGGTACACGGGCAAGCCCGTGCCGGCCGGGATCAGGTGGCCGATGATGACGTTCTCCTTGAGCCCGCGCAGCTGGTCCACCTTGCCGTGGATCGCAGCCTCGGTGAGGACTCGCGTGGTCTCCTGGAACGAGGCCGCCGAGATGAAGCTCTCGGTCGACAGGGAGGCCTTGGTGATGCCCAGGAGCAGCGGCTGGAACGTCGCCGGCGCCTGACCCTCGGCTTCCATCTTCACGTTCTCCTCGAGGACCTGGAGACGGTCCACGTTCTCACCTTCGAGGAACGCCGTGTTACCCGGATCCTCGATACGCACCTTCTGCAGCATCTGGCGCGAGATGACCTCGATGTGCTTGTCATCGATACGCACGCCCTGCAGACGGTAGACCTCCTGGATCTCGTTCACGAGGTATTCCTGCACCGCCTCGATGCCCTTGATCTTGAGGATGTCGTGCGGGTTCGTCGGTCCCTCGGTGAGCGGATCGCCGGAGCGCACCACGCTGCCGTTCTGGACGTACACATGGCGGCCCTGCGGGATCAGCGCTTCCTGATCCTGGCCGTCCTCGCCCTTGATGACGTACTTGCGCATACCGCGCGTCACGCCCACGTACTCCACGGTGCCGTCGATCTCGGCGACAACCGCGGCGTCCTTCGGACGGCGGGCCTCGAAGAGCTCGGCGACTCGCGGCAGACCGCCCGTGATGTCGCGCGTCTTCGACGACTCACGACGCGTCTTCACGAGCACGTCGCCTGCGCCGACCGTCTGCTTGTCACGGACCTCGAGACGAGCGCCGGTGGGCAGCGGGTAATGCGCGAGCTTGTGGCCAGCGGCATCGAGGATGTCGATGGCCGGCTGCAGCTCCTTGGAACGGTCTTCCATGATCACGAGCAACTTGGTGCCCGTGGTCTCGTCGACCTCTTCACGAACGGTGACCTTCTCCTTCACGTCGACGAAGCGCACGGTACCCGTGGCCTGCGTGATGATCGGGTTGTTGTAAAGGTCCCACTCGAACAGCAGGGTGCCCGGCTCGATGCGCTGGCCGTCCTGGATGAACAGGTGGGCGCCGTAGGGCACGCTGTAACGCGCGCGCGTGCGATCCTCGTCCACGATCTCGAGTTCCGAGCCGTGCGAGACACACACCCAGACGTCGCCATTCACGCTGTCGCCCTGATGCTTGACCGTGTCGAGCTCGACGAAGCGGAGCACGCCCGCGTCCTTCGACTCGATCTTGGACGACTCGACGATACGTGCAGCCGTACCACCGATGTGGAACGTACGCAGCGTGAGCTGCGTGCCCGGCTCGCCGATCGACTGCGCGGCGATGACACCCACCGCCTCGCCCAGATCGACCTCGCGGCCGGTGGCCAGGTTGCGGCCGTAGCACTTCGCGCACACGCCACGGCGGGCGTCGCACGTGAGCACCGAGCGGATGAGCATCTTCGCCAAGCCGGCCTTCTCGGCCTCCACGATGCGCGCGACGACGACTTCGTCGATCATGCCACCGTTCTCGACGATCATCTCGTTCGTGATCGGGTGGAACACGTCCTCGGCCGCGTTACGGCCCAGCACGCGGTCCGAGAGCGGCTCGATGACATCTTCGCCGTTCTTGAGCGCGCGGACCGACAGGCCACGGATCGTGCCGCAGTCCTCCTCGTTGATGATGACGTCCTGCGCCACATCGACGAGACGGCGCGTGAGGTAGCCGGCATCGGCCGTCTTGAGGGCCGTGTCGGCCAGACCCTTACGGGCGCCGTGCGTCGAGATGAAGTACTCGAGGACGGTGAGGCCTTCCTTGAAGTTGTGCACGATCGGCGACTCGATGATCTCACCGATAGCGCCCGTCATCTTCTTCTGCGGCTTGGCCATGAGGCCGCGCATGCCGGCCAGCTGCCGGATCTGCTCGCGGTTACCGCGGGCGCCCGAGTCGGCCATCATGAAGATGGGGTTGAAGCCCTGACGGTCCTTCGACAGACCCTCGAACGTGACCTTCTCCACCTCGGTGGTGGCGTGGGTCCACTCGTCGATGACCTTGTTGTATCGCTCGGCATCCGTGATGGCGCCGTTGCGGTACGCGGCCTGGATGTTGTCGACCTTCGTGCGGGCCTCGGAGATGATCTCGTGCTTCTCGTTCGGGATGCGCACGTCGTCGATACCGACCGTGAAGGCGCCCTGGGTCACGTACTTGAACCCGAGGTCCTTGAGCGAGTCGAGCAGGTCCGACGTGACCTCGCTACCCAGCTTCGCGTAGCAGTCACCCACGATCTTCTCGAGCTTCTTCTTGTCGAACGTGTAGTTCTTGTAGCCGAGGTCGCGCGGGACGATCTCGTTGAAGATCACACGGCCCGGCGTGGTCTCGATCCAGCCCGTGGGCTCCGGCTTGTCGAGCGGCACGCTCGAGGAGCGCAGCGCGATACGGCTGTGCAGCGGCACATCGCCGTTATCGAACGCGGCACGGACCTCGTCGGGGTTGTAGAAGCGGCGCAGACGGCGCGCGTCCTTGGGGCCGACGCCAGCAGCAGCGGCCTTGGGATCGAGGCAGTCGTCGCGGTCCTTGGTGACGTAGTGCAGACCGAGCACGAGATCCTGATGCGGCGTCGCGAGCGGACGGCCGTTCGCGGGCGACAGGATGTTCTGCGTGCTCAGCATGAGCAGGCTGGTCTCGATCTGCGCCTCGAACGACAGCGGCACGTGCACGGCCATCTGGTCGCCGTCGAAGTCGGCATTGAAGGCCTGGCAGACCATCGGGTGGATACGGATGGCCTTGCCCTCGACCAGCACCGGCTCGAAGCCCTGGATACCCAGACGGTGCAGCGTCGGCGCGCGGTTCAGGAGCACCGGGTGGTTCTCGATGATCTCGCCCAGGATGTCCCACACCTCGGGCTTCTCACGCTCGACCAACCGCTTGGCGCTCTTGACCGTCTGCACGAAGCCACGGTCCTCGAGCTTGCGGATGATGAACGGCTTGAACAGCTCGAGCGCCATGTTCTTCGGCAGACCGCACTGGTTCAGCTTGAGCTCGGGACCGACGACGATGACCGAACGGCCGGAGTAATCGACGCGCTTGCCGAGCAGGTTCTGACGGAAGCGGCCCTGCTTGCCCTTGAGCATGTCCGAGAGCGACTTGAGCGGACGGTTGCCCTGGCCACGCACGGCGCGGCTGCGGCGGCCGTTGTCGAACAGAGCGTCGACGGCCTCCTGCAGCATGCGCTTCTCGTTACGGAGGATGACCTCGGGCGCCTTGATGTCCATGAGCTTCTTCAACCGGTTGTTACGGTTGATGACGCGGCGGTAGAGGTCGTTGAGGTCGGAGGTCGCGAAGCGGCCACCCTCGAGCGGCACGAGCGGACGCAGGTCCGGCGGCAGCACGGGGACGCACTCGAGGATCATCCACTCCGGACGGTTGCCCGAGTGGCGGAACGCCTCGACGATGCGCAGGCGCTTCAGCAGCTCCTTCTTGCGCTGGACGCTGGTCTCCATCTTGGCCTGGGCGCGCAGGTCCGTCGAGAGTTCCTCGAGGTCCAGCTCGCCGAGCAGGTCACGGATGGCCTCGGCACCCATCTTGGCCTTGAGGGCCGAGTCGGGCTGCTCGTCCATGACTTCGTTGTACTGGTCCTCGGTGATGATCTCGCGCTTCTTGAAGCCGGTGTTGCCCGGCTCGATCACCACGTACGACTCGTAGTACAGGATGCGCTCGAGGTCGCGGATGCTCATGTCGAGCAGATGACCGATGCGGCTCGGCACACCCTTGAAGAACCAGATGTGCGAGACCGGCACGGCCAGCTCGATGTGGCCCAGGCGCTCACGGCGCACCTTGGCCTGCGTGACCTCGACGCCACAGCGGTCGCACACGACACCCCGGTAACGGATGCGCTTGTACTTACCGCAGTTGCACTCCCAGTCCTTCACCGGTCCGAAGATCTTCTCGCAGAACAAGCCGTCCTTCTCGGGCTTGAACGAGCGGTAGTTGATCGTCTCGGGCTTGGTGACTTCGCCATGCGACCAGCTGCGGATCACGTCGGGCGAGGCCAGACGGATGCGGATCTGGTTGAAGTTCAGCTTGCGGCGCTGGTCACGGTCATCGAAGCGGCCGAACCCCATACGGGTCGTCGCAGCGTTCAGCGTCGCCTGCAGATCGGTGTCCTGGATCATTGATTGCACTCCCTTTGGCCGAGCCCGCCGCCCCACACTCGGGAGCGGCGAGCCGTCACGGCCTTACGCCACGGGAACTCTTCAGATCGACCTAGGTCGTTTCCTCGAATTGGACTTCCAGACAGAGGCTCTGGAGCTCCTTGACGAGCACGTTGAAGGACTCGGGCGTACCCGGCTCGGGCGGATTCTCGCCCTTCACGATCGCTTCGTAGATACGCGACCGGCCGCCGACGTCGTCCGACTTCACCGTGAGGAGTTCCTGCAACGTGTAGGCCGCTCCATAGGCTTCGAGCGCCCACACTTCCATCTCGCCGAATCGCTGACCACCGAACTGCGCCTTACCACCCAGCGGCTGCTGGGTGACCAGCGAGTACGGACCCGTCGAACGCGCGTGGATCTTGTCGTCGACGAGGTGGCTCAGCTTCAGCATGTACAGATAGCCAACCGTGACGCGCTGATCGAACTGATCGCCCGTACGGCCATCGTGCAACACGACCTTACCGTCCTCGTCGAGGCCGGCGGACTTGAGCTCGGCCTTGATCTCATCGACGGTCGCACCCGCGAACACCGGCGTGGCGCAGTTGTAGCCCAGCTTCGCCGCCGCCCAGCCCAGGTGGACCTCGAGGATCTGACCGATGTTCATTCGCGAAGGCACGCCCAGCGGGTTGAGGACGATCTCCACCACCTCGCCATCAGGCAGGTAGGGCAGGTCCTCTTCCGGCACGATGCGCGCGACGACGCCCTTGTTACCGTGGCGGCCGGCCATCTTGTCACCGACCGACAGCTTGCGGCGCTTCGCGATATAGACCTTCACGAGCTTGACCACGCCCGGCGGGAGTTCATCGCCACGCGTGACCTTCTCGATCTCCTTGTCCAGTTCCTTCTCGCAGCGCGTGAACGCGTTCTGGGCGTTGTTCATCGCCTTCCAGAAGCGGTCGTTCACCTTCTCGTCCTCGGTCACCGGCGTACCCCATGCCAGATCGTCGAGGTCGATCTCCTGCAGGAAGTCGGCTGCGAACTTGCGGCCCTTGCGCGCGAGCAGTTCACCCGTGGACGCGCTCTTGAGCACGTTCACCAGCTGCTCGTCGAGGATCTGCGTCGCATTCGACAGACGCACCTCGGCGATACGCTCACGCTCCTTCTTGGACTCGCGGCGCAGCTTCTCGGTCTTCTTCTTCTCCTGGGCCTTCGTGCTCTCGTCCTTCTCGCGGCGCGAGAAGACC
>JAIOPA010000270.1 GCA_021414165.1 Candidatus Eiseniibacteriota bacterium | reverse complement strand
CAGCGCGCTCTGCACGGTCGATACCAGCAGTGATGCCGGGATGCCCTTGCCCGACACGTCGGCAATGGCGATCACGGAACGAGACGCATCGATCGCGAAGTAGTCGTAGAAGTCTCCGCCGACCTGCTTGGCGGGCACCAGCCGGCCCTCGACCGTCCAGCTGCCCAGCGGCATCGCCGTGGCGGGCACCAGCGCCATTTGAATGTCGTGCGCCAGCCGCAGTTCCTTTTCCATGGCCTTCTGCTCCAGCTCGAGCCGCTTCTTCTCCTCGGCCTCCACGCGCAGGCGCGCCTTCTCGATCACGCTCGCCGAGTGCGATGCGACAATGCCCAGCAGGCGCACATCGGACGCACTCCACTCGCGGCCGGGCGTGGCGTTGCTCACGCCGATCATGCCGGTCACGCGGCCATCCACCTTCAAGGGCAACGCGAGCAACGCGCGGATGGGCGTCTGCTGATTCTTGAGCGCGGGGAAGCGCGCATCGGCCACCAGGTCGGGCGTGGCAAGCTCGCCGGGTTTGGCCATGAGGTGCCCCATCACCATGGTCTTCACGATCGGCGACCACGTGCTGGTGCCCGCCTCGATCTGGCCGCGGCGGTTGTCCATCATGATCGTCTTGGCCGTGTCGCCACCCGCCTGCATGAGCTTGATCGTGCACTCCTCGGCGTTCAGCAGCCGGGTGGTCTTGGTGACCAGCCAGTCCAGGATCGGCTGCAGCTCGGCCTGCTCGGCCACGACCGAGCACAACTCGGAGACGAACTCGATCTCGCTCTGCGGTGACTGCTCGGCGGGGATGGGGGCGGACATGGCGTGAGCCTCATGAAGGGGGAGTGGGCGGAGTCGCCGGGAGTCTAGCCCGGACTCGGCAGCGCCGGTAGAGCGCTGCGCCACGCGCACGCGCGGCCCCGCGGCACAGGGTTGCCGCTGCCCCCGAGCGGGGCCTATAGTCGCGTGTTTCCCGCACCGACAATCCACCCTCACGAGGGTCCGAGCCATGAGCACCAGCACCATGCCGAGCTACAAGAACCTGCTGATCGAGCGGCGCGATGCCGTGACGATCCTGTTCGTCAACCGCCCCACGGTCATGAACGCCATCAACCGTGAGACGCTGGGCGAGATCCATGACGCCACGCGCGCGTTCATCGCCGACCCCACGCAGGGCGCGCTCATCATCACGGGCTCGTGCGAGAAGGCGTTCATCTCGGGCGCCGACATCAATGAGCTGGCGCCGCTGGGCCCCGCGGCGGCCGAGGACATCTCGCGCTTCGGGCAGAACGTGGTCGATCTGCTGGAGCGCAGCCCCAAGCCGGTGATCGCAGCCGTGAACGGTTATGCATTCGGCGGCGGCTGTGAGCTGGCGCTCGCGTGTCACATGCGGCTCGCCTCGAGCAACGCGGTCATGGGCCTGCCCGAGGTCAAGCTGGGCATCATCCCGGGCTACGGCGGCACGCAGCGTCTGCCGCGCCTGGTGGGCCCGGGCCGCGCGCTCGAGCTCATCCTGTCGGCGCGCAACATCAAGATGGAAGAGGCCGAGCGCATCGGGCTCGTGAACCGCGTGGTCGATCAGCCGCAGCTGCTCGACGAGGCGATCAAGCTGGCGCAGATGATCCTCAAGAACGGCCCGCTCGCCGTGGAGGCCGCGCTCGAGTGTGTCGTGCGCGGCATGCAGCTGCCGCTCGATCAGGGCCTGCGCTTCGAGAGCGGCCGCTTCGGCATCCTGGCCTCGAGCGAGGACATGCACGAAGGGCTCAACGCATTCCTCGAGAAGCGCCCCGCCGCGTGCCTCGAGCGAGGACATGCACGAAGGGCTCAACGCATTCCTCGAGAAGCGCCCCGCCGCGTTCAAGCGCGCTTAAGGCCGGAGACGACATGGACGTATTGCACGATGACCTGATCCCGATGCTCGTGTCGCTGTTGCTCGGCACGCTCGTGGGGCTCGAACGCCAGATGGGCCGCAAGCCCGCCGGCCTGCGCACGCATGTGCTGGTCTGCATCGGCAGCACCATGTTCGTGCTCACCACCAAGCATGCCGTCGAGGCATTCGGTGGGCCGAGCCTCGATGCCTCGCGCATCGTGCACGGCGTGGTCACGGGTGTCGGCTTCCTGGGTGCCGGTAGCATCATGCGCACCGAGGGCTTCGTGTTCGGGCTCACGACCGCCGCCAGCATCTGGATGGTGGCCGCGATCGGCGTGGCGGTGGGCGTGCACGCCTATCCGCTGGCGGCGATCGGCGCGGTCATGGCGCTCATCGTGCTCGAGGGCTACCGCTGGCTCGAGCGCATGACCGACAACGACTCGGACGCCAACGAGTAAAGC
Source organism: Candidatus Eiseniibacteriota bacterium (assembly GCA_021414165.1). Lineage (GTDB taxonomy): Bacteria > Eisenbacteria > RBG-16-71-46 > RBG-16-71-46 > RBG-16-71-46 > JAIOPA01. The sequence continues at coordinate 556 of JAIOPA010000270.1, read as the reverse complement.
TTCTCCGGTTCGATACACGAACGGCCGGCGCACTCGCGCCGGCCGTTCGTGCTTGCGCAACAGGGGAGTGGCGCTAGCGGCCCGCGGGTGCCGCCGCCAGTTCGTCGAGCACCAACTGACCCACCTGATCCGTGCCGAAGCCCGAGTCCATGCCCAGGTTCGGCAGCTTGTGCGAGCGCAGCAGACGCACCACGGCGTCCTCCACGCGCGTCGCCGCGTTCTTCTCGCCCAGGTAGTCGAGCATCATGCTCACGGCCATGATCGTGGCCAGCGGGTTGGCGCGGTTCTGGTTGGCGAACTGCGGTGCCGAGCCGTGGATGCTCTCGAACAGGCTCACGTGGCCGGGGTTCAGGTTGGCGCTCGAGGCAATGCCCAGTCCGCCCACCAGTGCCGCACCCAGGTCGGTGAAGATGTCGCCGAACATGTTGCTCGTGACCACCGTGTCGTACTGCTCGGGAGCCGTCACCACGAACATGCACGCCGCGTCGATGTACTGGTGCTCGCGCGTGATGTCCGGGTACTCGGCGCCGACCTCGGCAAAGGTGCGCGTCCACAG
>JAIOPA010000269.1 GCA_021414165.1 Candidatus Eiseniibacteriota bacterium | reverse complement strand
CCCGATCGGGTTGTTCGCGATCGGCGTGGCCAAGGCCGCGGGCGCGGCGCACGTGTTCGCGAGCGACGTGTCGCCCTACCGGCTCGAGTTGGCGCGCAGCATGAAGGCCGACGCGGTGATCGACGTGAAGACCGAGAACCTCGTCGAGCGCGTGAGTGAACTCACGAACGGCCGCATGCTCGATGGCGTGCTCGAGATGAGCGGCCAGCCCACCGCCGTGCGCGACGGCCTCTCGGCGCTTCGCATGGGTGGCCGCATGAGCATGCTGGGGCTGCCTACCGATCCGTTCGAGCTGGACTGGAACCGGCTCGTGATCTTCAAGGGCATCACTCTGCACGGCATCATCGGGCGGCGCATGTACGACACCTGGTTCCAGATGGACCAGCTGCTGGGCTCGGGCCGTCTCGATCTGCGTCCCGCGATCACCCATGTCATGTCCATGGAGCGCTTCGACGAGGCGATCCAGCTGCTGCGTGATGGCAAGGCCGGTAAGGTCGTGCTCGCGCCCTGGGGCCAGAGCGTCTAACGCGAAGGGGAGCTTGCGATGTTCGATTCGATGAAGCCCGTGCTCGAGGCCGAGCTGCAGCGCATCCAGGACGCGGGGCTGTGGAAGGGCGAGCGGGTGATCACGTCGCCCATGGGGCCCGAGGTCACGCTCGAGGATGGCCGGCGCGTACTGGTGTTCTGCGCCAACAACTATCTGGGGCTCTCGAGCCATCCCCAGGTGCTCGAGGCCGCACATCGCGCGCTCGACTCGCACGGCTACGGCTTGTCGTCCGTGCGATTCATCTGCGGCACGCAGGACCTGCACCGGGCGCTCGAGAAACGCATCGCCGAGTTCACGGGCACCGAGGACGCGATCCTGTACGCGGCGTGCTTCGATGCGAATGGTGGTGTGTTCGAGCCGCTGCTGGGTGAGGCCGATGCCATCATCTCGGACGAGTTGAATCACGCCTCCATCATCGATGGCATCCGGCTCTGCAAGGCCAAGCGCTGGCGCTACAAGAACAACGACATGGCCGACCTGGCCCGCTGCCTGCAAGAGGCCGATGCCGCGGGCTGCCCACAGAAGCTGGTGGTCACCGACGGCGTGTTCTCCATGGACGGCACCGTGGCCGACATGAAGGGCATCGTGGAGCTGGCCGAGCAGCATGGCGCCATGGTCATGACCGACGAGTGCCACTCGCTCGGCTTCATCGGCCGCACCGGCCGCGGTACGCCCGAGTTGCATGGCGTGCGGGGCCGCATCGATATCATGACGGGCACGCTCGGCAAGGCCCTGGGCGGTGCTCTGGGTGGCTTCACCGCGGGCCGCAAGGAGATCGTGGCGTTGCTGCGCCAGCGCTCGCGCCCGTACCTGTTCTCGAACTCGCTGCCGCCGGCGGTGGTGGGGGCAAGCCTCGCGGTGTTCGACCTGCTGTCGTCGACCACGGAGCTGCGCGACCGGCTCGAGGTCAACACGAAGCGGTTCCGCGCCGGCATGACCGCCGCGGGCTTCGAGATCAAGCCGGGCGAGCACCCGATCGTGCCCATCATGCTCTACGACGAGCGTCTGGCTCACGACCTGGCCGCGAAGCTGCTCGAGAAGGGCGTGTACGTGATCGGGTTCTCGTACCCCGTGGTCCCGAAG
>JAIOPA010000268.1 GCA_021414165.1 Candidatus Eiseniibacteriota bacterium | reverse complement strand
GTCTTGCCGCGATCCAGCAGACCGAGCGGCGCGCAGCGCGTGCAGCGCGCCACGCGGGCCATATTCCTGCGCGCGTGCGGCGAGCCGTCTGGAAGCGCGATGGTCAACAGTGCAGCTTTGTGAGCGAGCACGGTCGGCGTTGCACCGAGAAGCTTCGCCTCGAACTGGACCATGTCGTGCCCGTGGCGCGAGGCGGCAAGAGCACTCTCGAGAATCTTCGAGTGCTGTGTCGTGCGCATAATATGTTTTTTGCAACGCTCGCCTACGGCGAGCGGTTCGTGAAACACAAGATCACGCTGGCGCGCTCGCGCGCCAGTGCATGAATGCACGACGCCCCGGAGCCGTGCAGGCTCCGGGGCGTGTGAGTGCTGCGCGAACGCTCGGGCTAGCGGCGGTCGCTCTCCTTGGCGCTGCCGCGCACCGCAGCCTGAGCGGCCGCGAGGCGCGCGATCGGCACACGGAACGGCGAGCACGACACGTAGTCGAGCCCGATGCGATGGCAGAACTCGACGCTCTGCGGATCGCCACCGTGCTCACCACAGATGCCGAGCTTGATCTTGGGACGCGCGGCACGGCCACCCTTCACAGCCATGGCCATGAGCGCACCGACGCCGTCCTGATCGATCGACACGAACGGGTCGCCCGCGAGGATCTTCTTGTCAACATACTCCGGCAGGAACTTGCCGGCGTCATCGCGCGAGAAGCCATACGTCATCTGCGTGAGGTCGTTGGTGCCGAACGAGAAGAACTCGGCGACTCCAGCGATACGCTCCGACGTGATGGCAGCACGGGGCACCTCGATCATGGTGCCGACCATGTACTCGAGCTTCACGCCCTTCTTGGCGATCACTTCCTCGGCGACCCGGCGCACGATGTTCGCCTGGTTCTCGAGCTCGGTGACCGTACCGACCAACGGGATCATGACCTCGGGCACCACGGTGCCGCCCTTGGCCGTGATCTCACACGCGGCCTCGAAGATGGCACGCGCCTGCATCTCGGTGATCTCGGGATACGTGATGCCGAGACGGCAGCCGCGATGGCCGAGCATGGGGTTGAACTCGTGCAGGTCCTCGACACGGCGCAGCAACTCGGGCATGCCGTTCTTGAGCTGCGCAACGGTCATGCGATAGCGCTTCGCCATGTCCTTCTTGTCGGCCACCGTGGCTTGCTTGAACCGGGCGATGTCCACCATGAGTTCTTCACGCTTGGGCAAGAACTCGTGCAGCGGCGGATCGAGCGTGCGGATCGTGACGGGATAGCCCGACATGGCCTTGAACAGACCGTAGAAGTCCTTGCGCTGGAACGGCAGCAGCTTGGCGAGTGCCGTCTTGTACGACTTCTCCTGCGTCGCCAGGTCCTTCTTGAGCACGGCCAACTCGACCTTGATCGCGGCAATGCCCTTCTTGTGCGTGGCCACGGCCTTCTTGTGCGCGGCCTTGCCCGCCTTGCCCTCGACGGGCGGCGACGACACGAGCGCTTCGAACGCCTTCTCGCGCGCCTCCAACTGCTCCTTGCGCGTCTTCACCATGGGCGCGGCCATGATCATCTGCACCACGTAGGGCAGCCGGTCCTCGGCGAAGAACATGTGCTCGGTGCGGCACAGGCCGATGCCTTCGCCACCGAACTCGCGCGCCTTGATCGCATCGCGCGGGATATCGGAGTTCGAACGCACCTTGAGACGGCGGTACTTGTCGGCGATCGCCATGAACGCCTCGAACTCACCGCTGATCTCGGCATCAATGGTGGGCACCGCGCCCAGCATGACGGTACCGGCCGAGCCGTCGATGGTGATCCAGTCGCCTTCCTTCACGACGGTGTTGCCCACGGTCATGCGGCGAGCCTTGTCGTCCACATGGATGCCGCTGGCGCCCGACACACACGGCTTGCCCATACCGCGCGCCACGACGGCCGCATGGCTGGTCATGCCGCCGGTGGCGGTGAGGATGCCCTGCGCGGCGTCCATGCCATGGATGTCGTCGGGCGTGGTCTCCTTGCGCACAAGAATGACCTTCTTCTTGGCGTTGCCCAGCTCGGCGGCGGTATCGGCATCGAACACGGCCACACCGACCGCGGCGCCCGGCGACGCCGACAGACCCTTGGCGATCACGTGCGTCTTGGCCTTGGGATCGAGGCGCGGATGCAGCAGCTGGTCGAGCGAAGAGGCGTCCACGCGCAGCACGGCTTCCTGCTCGGTGATGAGGCCTTCCTTCACCATGTCGACGGCAATGCGCACGGCGGCCTGCGCCGTGCGCTTACCGTTGCGCGTCTGCAGCAGGTAGAGCTTGCCTTCCTGGATCGTGAACTCGAAGTCTTGAATATCGCGGTAGTGCATCTCGAGCTTCTTGGTGATCGTGTGCAGCTGCTCGAACACCGACGGCATCTCCTGCTCGAGCTGCGCGATCGGCAGCGGCGTGCGCACACCGGCCACGACGTCCTCGCCCTGCGCATCGGTGAGGTACTCGCCGTAGAAGTGGTTCTCGCCCGTCGACGGATTGCGCGTGAAGCCCACGCCCGTGCCCGACGTGCTGCCCATGTTGCCGAACACCATCGCCTGCACGTTCACGGCCGTGCCGATGTCATCGGGGATGCCGTTCTGCTTGCGGTAGTAGATCGCGCGGTCGTTGTTCCACGACCGGAACACGGCGTCACGCGCCATGGCGAGCTGGTGGCGTTGATCCTGCGGGAAGTCGCGGTTCTTCCGCTTGCGCACGTGGCGCTTGAAGTCGGCGACCAGCGTCTGCAGGTCCTCGGCCGTGAGGTCGGTGTCCAGATGCACCTTGCGCTTGTGCTTCAGGGCCTCGATCAGGTCCTCGAACTCGCTCTTCTCGAGCTCCATGACGACCGACGAGAACATCTGGATGAAGCGGCGATAGCAGTCCCACGCGAAGCGCGCGTTGCCGGTCTTGTTCGCCAGGCCCACCACCGAGTGGTCGTTGAGGCCGAGGTTGAGGATCGTATCCATCATGCCGGGCATGGAGAACTTGGCGCCCGAGCGGACCGAGACGAGCAGCGGTTCGCTGGCATCGCCGAGCGTCTTACCGATCGACGCTTCGAGGCGAGCGAGCGCGGCATCCTGCTGGGCCGCGAACTCCGTGGGCAGCGTGCTGTCGTTGGCGTGGTAGTGACGGCAGACCGCGGTCGTGATCGTGAAGCCCGGCGGCACCGGCACACCGGCGTTCGTCATCTCGGCCAGACCGGCACCCTTGCCGCCCAGCACGTCCTTCATGTCGCCGTTGCCCTCGGCCTTGCCATCGCCGAAGAAGTACACCAGACGCGCGTGCTTGCTACTCGTGCCTTCGGCCACGGCAACCTCGTTCTCGGTGGTGCTCATCGTGACATCCTCCCTATGACTGCACGACCCCAGTGCGCGTCGGACACCCTGTCCATTGCGCTCGCCAGGATCACTCCAGACCACGGACCTGACCGCGCGCCACGACCGGGCGGCGGAACAACGTCGAATCGACCGTGGCGTTCACCTGCATGCGGCGCACGATCGCCCTCGACACGGGCTGGCCATCGACTTCACGCAACTCCTCGGACGGCCACCACACTCCCTCCAACAACTGGAACGACGGCCAGCGACGGCGATCGCGCCACTCGCCCTGCGGCGTGGGCAGCGACTCCACCATCATGACGCGGCGCGTCTTCGCATCGAGCGACAAGCGCGTGCGCGCGCCGGCAGGCGACAGGTACTCGACCTGATCGACCGGCTGGCCCGCCACCATGCCCTTGCCCGACGCATACACACCGGCACCCGGCGCGGTGGCCGCGCGCAGCACGTGCACCAGATCGCTCTCGAGGATGCCGCGCATGGCCAACATCGCGCTGGTGTCCGCATCGACCAGCGTGGCCGAATCGCCCGCGGTCGAGAGCGTCCAACCGCGAAGCCGGTCGAGCACCTGACGATTCTCGAGCTCCAGGATGCGCGTCACCTGCACCAAGCGGTCCGGATCGATGCGCAGCGTGCGCAGCTCGCCGGTCATCTCCTGACCCGCGATCAACAACCGCAGCTCGGCCTCGGTCTGCGAGTTCTGCACGAGCTTGAGCTTGGCCGCGCCACCATGCGAGGTGATCGCAGCCGCCACCAACTGCGCGCCGCGCTTCTTCTGCTCCTCGGACACCTGCACACCGGCCGGCGCCACCGCCACCGGCACACGGCTCACCACGCTGGCGCTGTCGATGCGGCCGAGCGCACCCAAGCGGCCCTTCATGCGATCCCCAGGGCCCGCCAGCAGCACGAGCGAACCGCTCTGGATGACCGCAGCGACACCACGGGGATCGGCGTTCGTGATTGCGATGGCCTGCGTGCGCAGATGATCGGCCGCAAGCCCGGCGACGTCACCCGCGAGCCACGACGCGGAGATCTCACCGAGCGTCTCGAGCGACAGCGGCCATTCACCCGCGGCACGCGTACGCGCGGCGCTCCAGTCCGCGCTCGTGGCCGACAGCGCACCCAGCGCCTTGATGGCACGGGTGAGCCGCAGCGTGACGGCAGCCGTGGACTCGGGGCGCGCACTCGCGCTCACCACCAGCACGCTCGCATCGCGGCCGGCGACGAGGGCGGCATTCGCTTCGTTGGGCAGCAGACCATTCTCGAGCGCCGCGCGCGCCACGACCCAGCCCGCATGCGCGGCATCGCCGCGCCCCGGGCCCAGCAGCGCCACGCGCACCTCGGTCACGGGGCTGCCCGGCAGGTCATACAGGAACGTGCCCTTGCGCATGGCCGGCACGGCGTTCGCCGCGAGCGGCTTGGCGCGGCCTTCCCAACGGCCGAACCACTCGTTGGCCGCGGTGAACGCGCGCTCGGGATCGACGTCGCCGGCGATCACGAGCACCGACTGATCGGGCCGGTAGTGATCGCGATGGAACTCGCGGGCCTGATCGCGCGTGGCACCGAGCAGTGC
>JAIOPA010000267.1 GCA_021414165.1 Candidatus Eiseniibacteriota bacterium | reverse complement strand
TCAGACGGCGAACGCCTCGGCCTGCCAGCTCAGGCCCAACTCGCTCGGCGGGGCCATGTAGCCGAGCATCGCGCTCGCGGCCACCACGCTCGGCGAGGCCAGGTAGCCTTCGCCGCCCAGCCCCATGCGGTTCGTCCAGTTGCGGTTGAAGCTGGTGATCGCGCGCTGGCCGGGCTTCAGGCTGTCGGGGCCCTGACCGAAGCACGGGCCACACCAGCTCTGACGGATGCCACCGCCCACCGAGCGGAACACGTCGGCGATGCTCTCGCCGTCCAACCGCGCATCGGGGCGCTCGATCTGCTGCTTCACGCCACCGGAGCCCGGGAAGATCACGAACTCCTTGGCGGTCTGCTTCATGCCCTTGGCGCGCGCGGCACGCAGCACGAGTGCGGCCGACAGCAGGTCGTCGTAGCCGCCGTTCGTGCACGAGCCGATCATCGCCTTATCGAACGTGATCTTCTCCTTCGCCACGTCCTCGGCCGGGAACGCGTTCCCGGGGCTGAACGGCTTGGCGATCATGGGGCGCACGTCGGACAACACGAGCGTCTCGTCGATCTCCCACTGCACGTCGGCACCGGGCGAAATGCGCGGGTAAGGCAGGTCGTTCATGCCCTTCGCCTTGAACCACGCATACGTGATGTCGTCCGGGGCGAAGATACCGTTCCAGCTCTCGGCCTCGGCCATCATGTTGCAGATGGTGTTGCGGTAGGCGACCGGAAGCTGCATCTCGGCGTCCACGAACTCCACGCTCATGCCCTGCGACTGCTTGGCGCCCCAGCGGCGCAGCAGCTCGAGCACGAGGTCCTTGCCCGTGACCCACGGCTGCAGCGAGCCCTTGAACACCACGCGGCGCGGCTTGGCCACGGTGGTGTAGATGTGGCCCGTGCTCCAGCCGAAACCGAGCGTGGTGCTGCCCACGCCGATGCCGATGGCGCCATAGGCACCATACGCGCGGCTGTGCGAGTCGGCACCGGGGATCATCATGCCCGGGTGCACGAGGCCCTGCTCGGGGAAGTAGAAGTGGAAGATGCCGTCGCCGGGCGTGGCGTAGTACGGCTTCTCGAGCCCGTGCATGGCGGCGAACTGGCGGCCGATGCCGGTCTGCTTGTCGTCGGAGTCGACGCCCGTGAACACGAAGTGATCATTTGCAATCGCGATCTGGCGAGGCCAGATCGCGGCCCCACCGGTGATCTGATTGAACGTGTGGATGGAGAACGGTGCCGTGCCGTCCGAGGCCGGCAGCAGGTCGGCATAGATGCGCAGCGTGGCGCCCGCCTTGACCTCGGCGTTCTTGTCCACGCGATGCGCCCACAGGATCTGCTCGCTCGTGGTGAGCTTGCGCGCCGTGGCGGCGTCGGGCCACACGATCTCAGGCTTGCGCGCCACGGACTCGCGGAACTCGCGGCGGCCGATGGCGAAGATGCCACCCGAACGGCGGATCTCGTCTTCCTTGACCGTGAGCGGCACCGGCTCGTATACGCGGTTCCGCGTCACGTTGGTGATGGTGCGGCTCGCCGGATCGAACGTGAACTCGTCACCGTCCTGCGCGTCGGCCACGGCATCGGGGCTCTGCACCACATGCAGACCCAGGTTGAAGCTGTTGCGCCGGAAGATGTCGCCCATGTTGTGGCCACAGACGATGACCATGGTGAGGCCCTTCTCCTCGGCCACTCCCTTGAGCCCCGCCGGGCTCATCTCACGCGAGCTGCCGATGGCGAACCGGTCGCCGGCGATCAAGAACGTCTGCCCGCTGTGCACGCGCGCGCGGAAGTCCGGCATGAGGTAGCGGAACGAGCCGGCCTTCCAACGCTCGTCGAGCGTCTCCAATGACTCGCTCACGCAATCGGCGGCAGGCGTGATCTGATCGGTGTCGATCGCGTCGAGCTTCTTTCCGGGCACCTTGGGGTCCCAGATGATGAGCGCCTTGCCACGCACCAGCGTGTCGTCGGCAGCGGCAGCACCCGCCATACCGATGTCGTTGGGGCGCGGTCCGGGGAGCGTGTCGAGCGTGATACCGGGCTTCAGACG
>JAIOPA010000432.1 GCA_021414165.1 Candidatus Eiseniibacteriota bacterium | reverse complement strand
CGCCGGTGCTGGCGAATGGTGTGGCGCCGCCCACGCGGTATGACGGTGCGCTCGTGGTGGATGCCGCGCGCGAGCGCGCATTGTTGTTCGGCGGCGGCCCGTTCTCGGGCGGGCTCTACACCGATACCTGGGCGTTCTACTTCGATGAAGCCGCCACGCCCACTCCGCTCGCACTCATCGACGCTGACGCCACTCCCGAACAGGTCACGCTGCGTTGGTACGCGGGTAGTGCCGGAGCGGTGGTGGGCACGGTGTACCGACGCGCGGCCAACGAGGACTGGCAGCCGCTCGCCGAACAGAGCGCCGACGGCACGGGCGTGATCACGTATGTCGATCGCGCGGTCGAACCCGGCGCGGACTACGACTACCGGCTCGGGATCCCGGCCAACGGTAGCGAACGCTTCTTCGGCGAGGTGCGCATCAGCGTGCCGGTGCGCAGCGGCCTGGCGCTCGATGGCCTGCGGCCCAATCCGGGCAGCGGGCCGCTGCTGGTGTCGTTCTCGTTGCCTAACGCCTCCCCGGCCACGCTCGAGCTGCTCGATGTGACCGGCAGGCGAGTGCTCGAGCGTGAGGTCGGCTCGCTCGGCGCTGGGGCGCACACGACGCGGCTCGACTCGGACGCCACGCCGCCTGCGGCGGGGCTCTACTTCCTGCGGCTGCGGCAGGGGAGCGAGACCCGGAGCACCCGTGTGGTGATCGCGAGGTAGCCGATTAGCGGCTGTGCCACAACGACTTGTGGCCGTTCAAGCGGCGCGCCGTTTGCACCTCGGCGCGCCGCTCGGGCATACTCCTCGCCCTCACTCAACTCAGGCGGAGCGCTCGGCATCATCCACGTCCCTCAGGTCCGCATCGCGGGCCAGGGCCTGGACGCCGGGGAACGCCGCCGTAGCGGAGAAGCATCCTATGAAGACCGGAATTCATCCGGTGTATGAGACGCGCACGTTCCATTGCTATGGATGTGCGACCGAGTGGACGACCCGCACGACGCTCAAGGCGACGTCGGCCGACGGTAAGATCCATCTCGACATCTGCTCGCAGTGCCACCCGTTCTTCACGGGCAAGCAGAAGCTGCTCGACAAGGCCGGCCGCGTGGACCGCTTCCGCAAGCGGTACGCTGGCGTCGCCAAGTCCGACGGCACCGACAAGTAGCTCTGACGTCACAGCCTCCGGCGCGGGTGCATGCACCCGTTCCGGGGGCTGTTCGTTTTAACCCCGCTCGTCTTGGCCGCGGCCCGCTCCTATAAGAAGTAGCCCCCGGAGGTCCTCATGCCGTTCCTGCCGCTCGGCGGACAGGCTGTCATCGAAGGCGTCATGATGCGCTCGCCGACCAAGGTCGCGGTCGCGGTGCGCCGCCCCGATGGCACGCTGGCGTTCCTCGAGAAGCCGTTCGAGTCGATCACGCGCCGCATCAAGATCCTCGGCCTGCCGGTCGTGCGCGGTGCGGTGTCGTTGTTCGAGACCCTGGGCCTCGGCATCACGGCGCTCAACTTCTCGGCCGACGAGTCGTCGCGCGAGGACGGCAAGCCCGGCGAGACGGCCGAGAAGCCCAGCGCAGGCATGGCCGTCATGCAGATCGTCACGGTCGCCATCTCCATGTCGCTCGGTGTGCTCCTGTTCGTGGTGCTACCCGCGCGACTCACGGAGTGGCTCGGGTTCCACGACCGCGTGAGCTTTGGTCTGGTCGACGGCGCGTTCCGCCTGACGGCATTCGTGCTGTACCTGTGGCTCATCTCGCAGTGGAAGGAGATGGCGCGCGTGTTGGGCTATCACGGCGCCGAGCACAAGGCGATCCATGCGCTCGAGGCCGGGGTCGAGCTCACGCCCGAGAACGTGCAGAAGTTCTCGCGGCTGCATCCGCGCTGCGGCACCACGTTCTTGTTCTTGGTGGTGCTCACGAGCATCGTGGTGTTCACGTTCATCGGTAAGCCCGCGAACCTGGCGCAGCATCTGTTGCGCATCGCCTGCATGCCGGTCATCGCCGGTGTGGCGTTCGAGTTCATCCGGCTCTCGGGCAAGTACTTCGATCGGCCGTTCGTCAAGGCACTCACGTGGCCGGGCATGCAGTTCCAGCGGCTCACCACGCGTGAACCCGATCTCGACATGTGCGCGGTCGCCATCGCGTCGCTCGAGAAGGTCATGGACGATCCGGCGTTGGCCGCGGCCCGCAACGCGGGTGGCGTGAAGGAAGTGAGTTTCGTCCAGTGAGCACGCAACTCGATCCCACGCTGTTGCTGGCGCTGGAGCGCGTCGAGGCGCGCTTTGCCGAGCTTGACCGGCTGTTGTCCGAGCCCGATGTGGCCAAGGATCCGCGCAAGCTGCGTGACCTGTCGCGCGAGCGTGCGCGTTCCTTGAAGACCGTCGAGGTGGCCGGCGAGTACCGCAAGCTGGCCCAGACCATCGCCGAGGATCACGAGGCGCTGGAGTCGGGCGATGCCGAGTTGGCCGAGTTGGCGCAGGCCGAGCTGCCCGAGCTGGAGGCCAAGGCGCTCACGATGAGCGTGGAGTTGAAGAAGCTACTGCTGCCGCGCGACCCGGACGACGACAAGAACGTGATCCTGGAAGTGCGCGGCGGTGTCGGTGGTGAGGAAGCCGCGCTGTTCGCGGCCGACCTGTACCGCATGTACAGCAAGTACGCCGAGGTGAAGCGCTGGAAGCAGGAGGTCATCTCCATGACCGAGGCCGAGGCCGGCGGACTCAAGGAGATCATCTTCTCGCTCGAGGGCGACAACGTGTACCGCGAGATGAAGTTCGAGTCGGGCGTGCACCGCGTGCAGCGGGTGCCGGCGACCGAGGCCTCGGGCCGCATCCACACCTCGGCGGCCACCGTGGCTGTGCTGCCCGAGGTCGAGGAGGTCGACATCGAGGTGCGCGAGGAGGACCTGCGCGTCGACGTGTACCGCGCCGGTGGCAAGGGTGGGCAGGGCGTCAACACCACGGACTCCGCGGTGCGCATCACGCACATCCCGAGTGGTCTCGTGGTCACCTGCCAGGACGAGCGTTCGCAGATCAAGAACCGCGCGAAGGCCATGAAGGTGTTGCGCGCGCGGCTCTATGACCAGCGTCTGCAGGAAGCGCAGGCCAAGTACGCCGCACAGCGTCGCTCGCAGGTGTCCACGGGTGATCGCAGCGCCAAGATCCGCACGTACAACTTCCCGCAGGGCCGCATCACCGATCACCGCATCAACTTCACGGTCTACTCGTTGCCCGCGTTCATGGAGGGCGACATCCAGGAGATGACCGAGGCGTTGCTGGTGGCCGACACGGCCGAGAAGCTGGCCGAGCTGGCGGGTGGTTCGTCGCCCGCATGAGCGCACTGGCCGCCGACCCCACGTTCCGGTTCGGCTGCATGATCGCGGCTTCGTGCCTGGTGTTCATGGGCACCGTCTGGCTCGTGCTGCGCCGCCGCGAGCAGGGGCCGGAGCTGTTCCCGCTGCTCATGGTGGCGGCGGTCGTGGTGGCGGGCGGCATGTCGTTCGCGCGCTGGGGGCAGAACACGGGCCTGCCGTGGGGGCTCTACTACACGATCCCTGCGGCGCTCACGTGGTGCGTGCCCCCGTTCGTGTGGCGCATGCGGCGCGGCGAGACCGTGCGTTACCTGGTGCTCTCGGTCCTGAGCGCGCCGGCGATCCATGTGACGTTCGCACTGGTGCTCGGTTGGAAGGAGTACATGCCGTTCCTGCCGGTGCCCTCGCTGGCGGAGCTGCTCCAGCGCTAGAACGTGCGCGCGCCGCACGCCCCTGTGTTCACGGTGAGCGGTCGCGGTGTTGCAGGGTGGGATTGGCGTGAGGCTGTGCGTGGCACGTCGCGTGCAGTGACACGGGTTCGACGCCCCTGAGCAGACCACCCCGTGCTGGAGTGCCCATGTCCCACGTGCGCGCCATCAGCGTGCCGCCCCCGCGGGTCCATTCATCCGAGGCGCAGGCCTGGCTCGGGGCTGCATTCGTCGCGCTGCTCTGGTGGCAGGCGCTCTGGGCGGGCGCACAGCGCATGGTCACGCTCGGCCTGCCACCGCTCGCTTCCACGCTACTCGGCCTCACGCTCGTGCTACTGGCGGCGGCCGCCGAATCGGCGATCGCCTGTGGCGCGTGGCGCGCGCTCGGCCGCACGCCGGGTTGGGGCGCGCTCACGCTGCGCGTGTTCGGCGCATCGGTGCCCGAGGCGTTCGCGGCGGGTGTGCTGGCGGGCGCGCCGCTGCTCTCGGAACCGTGGCCCGTGTGGCTGTGCGGCGTGCGCGCCGCCGAAGGCTGGCTGCCGGGCTCCGGCACTGCCTTCGCGTTCGCCGGCTTCGGGCTGCTCACGGTGTTGCGGCTCGCGCTCTCGGCGCACGCCCAGGCCCGGCTTGCACGTGCGCCGCTCGGGCATGGCATGCTCGTGGTGCTGGCGCTCTATCTGCTGACACGTCTGATCATGCTGTGGAGCTTCGATCTCATGCAGGGACACAGTTTCGAACCATGGGGAGTGGTGGCATGGCCCGCGACCTCGTCGCTCGCCTGAACACGTTCGCATTCGCGATCGCGATCCTGTTGTTCGCCGCGCTCGGTGTGGCGTGGTGGCGCGACCGTGTGAAGCGCTACGACACGCCGCGCTTCGAGGTGAGCGCGTTCGAGCCCATCGTGGCCGCGGGTGCGCTCGAGCCTGCGCGCGAGCGGTGGATCGTGGCGGTGCACCTGGGCTGCCCGCACTGCACGCAGCACTTGTCGGCGCTCGCCGCGCGCATCGCCGCACGGCCGTCGCCGCCGGCGCTGGGCGCGCTGCTCGTGGACGAGCCCACCCGGCCGAGCGCTCACACGCTCACCCAGACGCTGCCCGCGGGCGTCTACTGGGATCGCGCGCAGATCTGGCGCGAGCGCTGGGGGCGGCGCGTGTATGGCGAGACGTTCCGATTCAGCAGCGACGGCGGCTATCTGGGTTCCACGCCCGTCGGTGT
>JAIOPA010000431.1 GCA_021414165.1 Candidatus Eiseniibacteriota bacterium | reverse complement strand
TCAGGGCTCCAGCTTGAGACGGCTTCGATCGCTCCCGACGAGCACCGAGACGTCCGCGAGTTCCGAGTTCCACTCTTGCCGCACGAGCGGCGGCCCACCCAGATAGTGACTTACTTCATCGGCAAGCGAAAGCTCCGACCTTCGGGCAACCACGAACGTTGCAAAATAGTCGTTGCGATCTGCATTGCGGACATCCGTGACTTGGAATCCGCCCGCTCGAAGATACGCCGCCACGCGGGTGCCGACCCCCGGCTCTCCCGAACCGTTCAGCACCTGCACACGCACCACGTGCTTGCCGGTACGGCGCGCGCCGGGCGTACGGCCACCGAACATCGACCAGCCCCACGACACCACGAGTGCCGCCACCACGAGCCCGAGCGCGATCATGGCCACGCGCTGCATGTTCCCTGAGCCGCGCTTAGCCACGATCGCCTCGCTTGGGCAACGACTTACGCGCGCGCGTCTTGCTGACCGGCTGCTTGCCTCCCGCCGGAGCACGCCGCTCGGCGGCGGCGAGCGCGCGGCGCAGTCGCGTCCACGTCACATCCAGCGACTCCGGCAGCACGCGGGCCTGGGCAATGGCCGGCATGAAGTTCGTGTCGCCGTTCCACCTTGGGACCATGTGCAGGTGCAGGTGCCCGGGGAACCCGGCGCCGGCCACCTTGCCCACGTTGAGTCCGTAGTTCATGCCGTGCGGGGCGTACTCCACCTCGAGCAGGTGCTCGGCGATGGCGGTGAGCTCCATGAGATCGCCACGCTCTTCCGGCGACAACTCGCGGAACTGCCCGGCGTGACGCTTGACCGCGATCATGAGGTGCGCGCTCGCGTACGGGTAGCGATTCAGCATGAGCATGGCGGTCTCGCGCCGCGTGATCACGAGGTCGCGCTTATCGGCCTTGGCACCCGCGTCGGCGGCGACGCGGCAGAACAGGCAGCCCTGCGGCGCGTCGGCGCGCTTCAGCCACGTCATGCGCCACGGCGCCCAGAGCCGCGCGAGCCCGACCGTCTCCGGCTTGCTTGCGACAGCGCCCTTGCGTGCGACCGCGCGCT
>JAIOPA010000430.1 GCA_021414165.1 Candidatus Eiseniibacteriota bacterium | reverse complement strand
CGGCGTGGCGGCGGTGGCGACGAGCATGCCGTCTGGAGCGGCATCGGGAGCATCGCTGCTCTGCACATCGCTCGCGTTGTTATTTGGATTATCGCTCGCGCTGCTCGCTTGTCGCGTCGCGGTGGCCTCTGCGGATGCAGGGGCTGCTGCGGGAGCTGCAGCCTCGCGCAGGGGATTGCGCATCTCGGCGGAGCGCGAGGGCAGCGGGATCTCGCGCATCATGCCGGACTGTTCAGCGGGCACGACGGGCACCGGGTCGGCGGCGGTCGGGATGCGCAGGAACGCCATGGTCGGCCGCGCAGGCGGACCGCCGGGCGTGGGCGCGACACCCGCCGGCGGACCGGCGGGCACGAACGTGGGCATGCTGGGAGCTGCAGGCGCGACCGGCGTGGGTGCAGGCGGCGCGGACGCTACCGTCTCGGGCTGCGCGACCGGCGTGATCGTGGGGACCGCGGGCGGCTTGGGCGGCGTGGCCACGCGCAGCACCGGCGGCCCCGTGAGCGGGGTCGGTGCAGGCGCGGGCGCTGCGGGCTCGACCGTCTCCATGGACGCGGCGAACTCCGCCAGGAAGTCGGCGGGCGGCTCGGGCAGTTCGGGATCGGCGGGCGGCGTCGGTTCGCTGGCGACCGGTGCAGGCTCGCTGGCCACCACCGGCTCGACCGGTGCAGGCACCGGCTCGGGCGCGCTGGGCACCACGGCCGCGGGCTCCACATGCGGCGCGATCTCGCGCTCGGGCACCGGCGGGATGTCGAAGTTCTCGGCCGCACCCACGGGCTCGTGATCGATCACCACCGGCTGCGCCACCACGTCCTTGGGCACATCGACATCGAGGATCGGATAGAGCGGCGTGCCCAGCGACTCGGGCGGCGCGGGCACACTGCCCACCACCTCGGCGGCCACGCTCGGTGAGAACGAACCGGTGAGTCCCTCGAGCGGCTTGACCACGGGCTTGATCGGCTGCGTGCCCAGGATGTCGGACAGTCCGGCGGGCGCCAGACCACCGCGCTTGAGCGCGGGCGGCGTGGGCACGCTGACCGGTGCCACCTCGGCAGACGGTGACAGCGGGCGCGGCTCACTGATGTCGACGGCCGGCGTGGGCAGCGCGAGCGACTCCTGCGCCAAGACCGGCTCGCGGGTCGCAGGCGGCGTGGGCTCGGAAGCGGGCTCCGGCGTGGCCGAGGCCTTGTCGCCGAGCAACGCATCATACGAAGAGAGCGGCGCGTTGCTGACCGGCTCGGGCTCGGGCGCATGCGTGCGCTTGCCGAAGCCGAGCATCTTGGACAGCCAACGCCCCACCGGATGACGCGGCTCTTCGCGATGCTCGACGCTAGTCGGCTCTTCGCGATGCTCGACGTTCTTGGGCTCTTCGCGATGCTCGACGTTCTTAAACTCTTCGTGATGCTCGACGTTCTTAAGCTCTTCGCGATGCTCGACGTTCTTGGGCTCTTCGCGATGCTCATCGGGCGTCGCGCGATCGCGCGCATCGAACGGCGTGAGCTTGGGCGGCGTCATCGCGGGCGGCTCGCTCGCGGCCACGGGCGACTCGGCCACAGGTGAGGCGCTGGCGATCGGAGCCGGTGCGACCGGCGGTTGCGTGGGCGTCCACATGGCGGCCGGGGCGCTCGGCAACTGATCCGGCGTGGGTCCATCCGGTGGCGGCGTGGATGGCGTGAGCGTGAGCGAGGCTTCGGTCTCGTGAGTGACCGGCGCATCGACGGGCGCGGACTCGGCGCTTGGCGCAGATGCAGCGCCCGGCAGCTTGGGCATGGCGAACGTGCTCGATGACGGATGATGCGTCGACGGCAACGCCTGCGCGACATCGGGACGATCGAGCGGAAGCGCGGCCGGATCCGGCGCGAGACCGGGCTGATCGACGGGCAACGCCGACGCGAGCGGCAGCGGTGAGAGCGGCGGCGCGGGCGTGGGCGTGGGCAGCGGCGCCAGTTCGTTGATCGGCGCGGGCACGGGCGCACTCGGCGCAGGTGCGGGCTCGCGCGTTGCAGTCGGCGCGAGTGACGCGTGGGAATCGGGCATCAAGCCGCATTCGGCGTCCATGGACGCGGGGCTGGCCGACCCGTCCTCGCCGTTCGGGCGATACTCGAGTGTCAGCATCACGTGCACATCGCGCGGCAGCATGGCCGACATGGCCTCGCGCCCGGCTTCGTCGCGCACGATCACCCACTGCGGCTCGAACGGCTCGCCATTCACGAGCAGCATGACGCGGGCACTGCCCACCCAACCGAACGCGGTGCCGAGCGGGCCGTCGACGAACACGGCCGAGCACGGCAACGCCTGGCCGGTGTGGCTCCACAGCTCGCTCTGCGAGAACAGCAGCCCCGTGAGCGCATGGTGCAGAAGCGCGGGAATGGGGCGCGGGCGCTGGTCGGAACGCGAGGTCTCCAGGGCGACACCCGCCAGATCGCGCAGCCAGCTCTCGATCTCGACCGGGGTGAAACCCTGAGGGATGCCAAGGATACCCAGCTGGATCGTGGGCAGCGCCACGCCAGCGGTCAGCACCGCACCGCTTGTCCGAGTCGAAACCGCCCAGCGGTCGGCCGTCACCGGCCCGTTACTGGTCACGGGGTTCCCTCCCCTTGCTCCCCCGGGCGGCAGGAAGTGCCGTCCCATTCTAAAGGAGCAAGTTAGCCACTGACGTTGCAAGTGTCAACGCCGCATTAGGTTGTGGCACGGCTCGTGCAGGTGTACCCGCCCGGTTGAAGCGGCCAAGTCACTTGGCCGGACCGCTGGGCCTGGGTTCGATGCAAGTTGACACAGGCCTGCATTGCAGAACGCATGCCGGAAGCCTAGCTTTCGGGACGGTCCGGCAGGAGGCTGGCCGGCAGTCTGGCTCTGGAGGAATCGATCATGAAGCTTCGCATGAGCATCAACGCCATCCTGCTGGTGGCCGCCCTGCTGGGCGCGCTCCCGGTCGGGACGCTGCATGCCGCCGAAGCCACACCCGATACCACCAGCGCGGATGGTCCGCGTCTGATCGACCCGTCGTCGCCGCCCCCGGGCGAGCGCGCCGGCTCGACCGTGGCCGCCCCCGTGGCCGGCCCGCCCGCCCCGCCGGCGTCCGCCCGTGCGGAATCGGCCGGCGACGCCGCCGTGCTCAACCAGCCGGCCGTCGAGGACATCGAACTGCAGATGAACGCTGACGTGCTCAAGTACATCGCGTTCTTCACCGGTGCTGGCCGTAGCACGTTCGAGCGCTGGCTCAAGCGCTCGGGCCGCTACATGGAGCTGTTCCGCACCGTGCTCCAGAAGGAAGGCTTGCCGCCCGACCTGGTGCACCTGGTGTTCGTGGAATCCGGTTTCAACATCAATGCGCGCTCGTACGCCGCGGCCGTGGGCCCCTGGCAGTTCATGAGCGCGACCTCGAAGCTGTTCGGCCTGAACGTCAACCAGTGGGTCGACGAGCGCAAGGATCCCGAGAAGGCCACGGTCGCCGCGGCCCGCTACCTCAAGCATCTCTACGGCATCTTCGGTGACTGGCCGCTCGCGCTGGCGTCGTACAACGCCGGCGAGGGCACGGTCATGCGTGCCATCAAGCACCAGGGCACCACGAACTACTGGGAGCTGCGTCTGCCCAAGCAGACCGAGGACTACGTGCCGCAGTTCATGGCCGCGCTCGCGATCTCGCGTGACCCGGTCAAGTACGGCTTCGGTGACATCGAACTCGACGACCCCATGCGCTTCGACGAAGTCGCCATGAAGGGCGCGGTCGATCTGCGCGCGGTCGCCAAGCTCGCCGACTGCACCTACGAGGAGCTGAAGGAGCTGAACCCTTCGGCGCGCACGTCCATGTTGAGCGGTAGCAACGGCATCACCACGATCCGCGTGCCCGAGGGCAAGAGCGAGCTGATCCAGCGCAAGCTGGGTGAGGGCGCCGAACTGCCCAAGGTGAACCTGACCGTGCGCCACCGCGTGCGGAAGGGCGAGACGCTGCGCAAGATCGCCGAGGAGTACGCCGTCTCCCCGACCGAGCTGGCGCGCGTGAACCACCTGGGCCGCGGCCGTCCGCTGCGTCGCGGC
>JAIOPA010000429.1 GCA_021414165.1 Candidatus Eiseniibacteriota bacterium | reverse complement strand
CCCACGGCGAACGCGAGCGACGGGATGCCGACCAGTTCGAGCATGACCGAGATCATGACGCCGAACAGCACCAGCCCCCACGGCAACTGGCGGTCGAGGATGCCGCGGATGATGTAGCTCATGAGCGTGGCCTTGGGCGCGTCGAACTTCTTCACCTCGGAGCCGTCGGGGCGCTGGGTGATCGTGCCGTTGATGCCCGGGTCCACGAACCACTTGGCATCGCCGTTCGTGTCGACCAGGTACTTGCCGGCGGGCGCGCCGCCCTGTGCGTCGAGCTTGTGATAGACGGTGTACTCGGTCGCGTCGGCGTGCGCCTGGGCGCCGCGGATCTTCTCGCGGTGCGGGGTCTTGATCGTGGCCACGTCGACGTGCATGCCGGACGGAGCGACCTGCGTGGCCGGTACGTACACCGTGGCCGTGTCATTGAGCGACAGCAGGATGGGCCCCAACAGCACGGCCGACAGCAGCGAGCCGAACAGGATCGCGACCTGCTGGTGCTTGGGCGTGGCACCCACCAGGTAGCCGGTCTTCAGGTCCTGCGACGTGGTGCCGCCGTTCGACGCGGCAATGCACACGATGCCGCCCACCGAGAGCGCGGTCACATACCAGCTCGCGCCGACCCAGCCCAGCATGAGGAAGATGAGGCACGTGAGCAGCAGCGTGGCCACGGTCATGCCCGAGATCGGGTTGGACGACGAGCCGATCTCACCGGTGAGACGGCTCGACACCGTGACGAACAGGAAGCCGAACACCACGATGAGAATGGCGCCCAGCAGGTTCATGTGCAGCGTGGGCGACAACAGGATCGCCAGCACCAACAGGCCCACGCCACCGAACACGAAGCGCGAATCCAGATCGCGGTCGGTGCGCAGCGTGCTGGCGCCGGCCGAGCCGCCGCGCACATCGCGCAGGCCCTCGCGGAGCCCATGCACGATGAGCGGCAGCGAGCGGAACAGCGAGATGATGCCGGCCGCGGCCACCGCGCCTGCGCCGATGTACAGCACGTAGGCGCCACGGATCTGGCCCGGGCTCATGTCGGCGATCGGGATCGTGCCCGGCGCGAGCACACCCGTCATGCCTTCGCCGAAGAACTTGATCATCGGGATGAGCACCAGGTAGGCCATGACACCACCACCCACCATGAGTGCCGCGACCTGCGGGCCGATGATGTAGCCCACGCCCAGCAGTTCGGGCGAGATCTCGGCGGCGATGCTTCCGGACTTGAACGGCGCGCTGAAGATCTTCTCGGGGGTGTCCTTCCACAACCGGAACGCCGACATGGCGGTCTTGTAGAGCAGGCCCAGACCGAAGCCCGTGAAGATGGTGCGCGCCGATACGCCGGTGTC
>JAIOPA010000334.1 GCA_021414165.1 Candidatus Eiseniibacteriota bacterium | reverse complement strand
CCGCTCACGGATACACGAAGGGCCCGGCTCGCTTGGCGAACCGGGCCCTCGTGCTTTACCGCGGTGCAGCAGGTGCTTACTTCGCGGCCCCGATCACGGCGATGAGCGCGCCGTCGGTGACCGTGTAATCGAACGACGGGGTAGCGCCCGTCGGCTTGGTCGACGGCTGAGCCGCGCTGCCGTCGCTGTTCGCCAGATACAGACGGAAGTGCCCGTCGCCCTTGATCTCGTCGATCAGCGTCTGACGGCCCTTGAACAGCGCCGCCGAGGCGTTCCACTCGACCTTCTTGCTCTCGCCCGTGGCCAGCGCGAGCGGTCCCCAGAGCAGGACACCCTGCGTCTGGAGCTGAGCCTGCGACAGGTTCGCGGTACCCGACGGCACGATCCAGCAGTAGACCGTCGAGCTGCTGAGGCTGTTGTTCGTGAACGTGCCCACGAGCGCCAGATCATCGATGCGCTTGAGCTCGGTCTTGTGATCGCTGTACTCGCTGATCGTGTTCAGGTCCACGTCGACGCTCGAGAGCGTGGCGTTGCCCTGGGCATTGAACGGCGTGGGCAGATCGAAGCTGACGACGAACTGGCCGGAGATGAGGAAGCACCCGGCCGAACCGATCGCCGCCAGCAGGATCGCCGGCAACAGGATGCGGAGATTCTTCATGGTCGGGGTCCCTTTCAAGGCATGCTGAAGAGGGAATAGGACGCGCCGAGGGTCACGTTGACCATCTTGCGCGAGACGTCACCATCGACCGCGGCCTGCAGCTCGCCGCGCAGATCGAAGCTGACCTTCGGGATCGGGGACAGCGAAAGGCCGAGGCCCAGGCTATAAGAGGTCCACGACTCCTCCTGGCCCGTGCGCTCGAACTTGGCCGTACCGATGCCGGCGTACGGATAGAAGCTCACCGGACCGCCAATGGTGAGCATGGCATTCGCGCCGTACGTCGTGACGTCGAAGCCTTCACGCGTCTGCGTGAACGGCCCAACGGTGACGTCCTTGTCGCCGAGCGAGCCCTTCGAATAGAACGGCTCGATGGCGAACAGCGGCACGAGCTTCACCGGCACTCGAACGCCCATCAGCGTGCCCTGGCCCTGATCTTCCTGCAGGACCGGTACGCTGGCACCGCCGAACACACCCACACCGATGCTACCGGCATGCGCAGTGCTGGCGACCAGTGCGAGCGCGACGAGTGCAAACACCCACAGTCGCTTCATGATGGTCTCCTTCCATGGATAGGCCCGAGGGTCGGGCCGTGGGGAACTGCTCTCATGAAGGTGTGCGAGGGCCAAGCGAGGGTCAAGCAAGTGACCCGCTCGCGCGCGTGAGTGCTTGCGAAATCGTCGGTTGCGCGGAATGACCGAAACACGCGCGGGCGCCCGATCTGAATAGATTCTCGGTGCGCGCGCGCCGCCTGCGTGCGCCGCGAAGCGCTACTGGCGCGTCTGCACCGAGTGCACGGTGGCGCCGCAGTGACGCGCGAGCAGATCAGCGATGCGCTCGAGCATGCCCGACAGGTGCTCGCCGGGACGATCGACCGGGCAGTACACCACCGCGAGCAACGAGCGCGTCTCGGCGGTGACCTGCGTACGGCCCGAGTCCGACGTGGGCGCACCAAAGGCGATCTCGTCGTCGGCCAGCAGCAAGCGGCCGCCCAGGC
>JAIOPA010000333.1 GCA_021414165.1 Candidatus Eiseniibacteriota bacterium | reverse complement strand
CGAACGGCGTGCGCCTGTGGGTGAACGAAAACCGGTCCTCAGGTCGGAAAACCGCCCTGCCGATGACTCAGAAGACCTCTCCGGTCGGAGAACTGAGCGCATCGAACGTACTGCCTGCCATCTGGGCGATCGGTCGCGCATTCTCCGTACGGATTCCAGCACTGTCGATGTGCCGCCCCCGCGGCCGGACATCTTCTTACAGGAGCGCCTTCAATGCAGAGCCCCCGCTTCCCTCGCCGATCCGCCCTCGCTGCATTCGCCATCGGGGTCACGCTGACTGGATCGCTTCTCGCCTGGGCCATTCCAGTGCACGCCGAGACCGAGGCCGAGCGAGAGCGCGAGCGCGAGGAAGAGCGCGAGCGTCCCATGCCGCTGCCCGCAGCCGGCACCGTGCTGCCCACTCACAAGGTGCGCGCCATCGAGAGCTCGGTGATCAACGTGGCCGCCATCGCCAAGCGTGACGCCATGGCGAAGCCGTTCGCCATTGGCGCGTTCACGCCGATCGCGATCCTGCAAGGTGAGGAGACCACCGAGGCCGAGGTCGACGAGCCCATCACCGGCACGCCGGTCGAGAACTACACGTTCCCGCAGGCTGGCACGCCTGCGTTCGTGCCGTCTCCCACGCCGTCGCTCAGCTTCATCGGGCTCGATGACATCCCGCGTGTGGGCACGGGCAGCATCACGATCCCGCCCGACGTCGATGGCGCGATCGGCCCCAACCACATCATGGAGACGCTCAACAACAACTACCGGTTCTTCAACAAGACGACCGGTGCGGTGACCAACACCATCTCGATCACGTCGTTCTGGACGGCGGCGGGTGGTACGGGGCACTTCGACCCCAAGACGCTCTATGACCCGATCCAGAACCGTTGGATCGCCGTGGCGGTGTCGAACGCCGCCACTACGCAGTCGTCGATCCTGGTCGCCGTGTCGCAGACCGATGATCCGACCGGCACGTGGAACACGTTCCGCATCCTGGGCGACAGCACGGGTGTGAACTGGGCCGACTTCCCGTGCGTCGGCTACAACAAGAACTGGATCGGCATCAACGTCAACATGTTCTCCGTCGCGGCCAATGCCAGCGCGGGCGCCAAGATGCTGCTGATCGACTATGCGCAGGCGCGCACCGGCACGTTCGTGGCCACCATGGTCACGGGCACGGGCTTCTGCACCGCGCCGGCCGCCACGTACTCGTCGACCGAGAACACGTTGTGGGCGCCCACGCACTTGTCGAGCGGTGGTGGCACGTATCGCCTGGACACGATCACCGGTACGCCCACCGCGCCGGTCTACACCGTGGGCGCGACGCGCTCGCGCGGCCTCACCTGGGCGCAGCCCTCGGGCGCGATCCTGCCACAGGCCGCGCCGCTGTCGGGCGCTAGCATCTGCGGCGCCACGCCCTGCAAGCTCGAGACGCAGGACGCGCAGATCCGCACCACGCCGATCTTCCGCAACAACTCGGTCTACTACTCGCAGACCGTTGGTGTGCCGGCCGGCACGCTCACGCACACGGCCGTGCAGTGGACGCGCGTCGCCACCGCCACGGGTAACGTGACCGACGGTGGCCGCATCGAGGACGCCACGGCGACCGCCACCAACGGTGGCAAATGGTATGCGTATAGCCATATGGCGGTGAACGCCGCCGGCGACGTGGTCATGTCGATCGGCCAGTTCTCGTCGACGCAGTTCCCGTCGGCCGCCTATGTGTTCCGCGCGGCGACCGATGCCGCGGGCACGTTCCGCGATCCCGTGGTGATCAAGGCGGGCGAGGACTACTACCACAAGGACTTCGGCAGCGGCCGCAATCGTTGGGGTGACTATGTGAAGGCGCAGGTCGACCCGTCGGATGATCAGGCGTTGTGGGTCCTGGGCGAGTACTCGAAGGCGCGTGTGGGCACCGACGACGGCACCACGGGCAGCAACTCGAGCAAGTGGGGTACGTGGTGGGCGCGCATCAGCGCGGCCGTCACCAT
>JAIOPA010000332.1 GCA_021414165.1 Candidatus Eiseniibacteriota bacterium | reverse complement strand
GCCCGGATGCTCGTTCGTGGTGAAACGCACGAGCCGCACCGGGTTCGAGGTCACCGCGTAAGCGGTGTTGCTCGTGGCACCCGCCGAGACGAGTGCGGTGACCTGTGCGGCCGAGGGCGCATACCAGAGCGATGAGCCATGCGCGCGCTCGATTGCGTGCACGCCGGCCGAGTTACCCGTGGACGCCAGCACGCGATCCCCCACCGGGAGCAACGCGAACACCAACGGCTGCGGCGAGGTCCACCACGACGTGGCCTGGCCCTCGGGCGTGATGCGGTACACCACCGCACGGCCGCCCACGATGGGTGCGCGCGCGGGTGCCGGGCCGTCGTCGCCCTCGGGGGCATCGCCGGCCGCCGACACGCTGAGCGCGGCCGCGTACACCGTGCCATCACTCGTGCGCGCGAGCGCGCGGATCTCGTCCTCGCCGGCATCGAACAGTGTCGTGGCCGTCTTGCCATCTTGATGATAGATACGGCCGCGTGAATCACCGCCGGCGTAGACTCCGTTGCCGCCATCGGAGACGAGCGCGGTGAGGTTGCTCTCCTCGGTGTCGAGCACCAACTCGGCCTTGCCGCGCGTGAGCTTCATGAGCCGGCCCTTGCTACCGGTGGCGGCCCACCTCGCGCCGTTGCCCGCGCTCGCGAGCGCCCAGACGTAGCGCTCACCCGTCGAGGCGAAGCGCGTGGTGTCGCCGTTCGCAGCGACGCGATACACCAGACCGCGCGGTCCCGTACCCGCCATGACGCCATCGCCATCGGCCGCGAGCGCCAGCACCTGTCCACTGCCGAGCTTGGCCCACACCTTCCAGCCCTGCCCCGCCGTCCAGCGCAGGATGCGGCCACGATCACCGCCCACCACGACCGAACCATCCTTGAGCACGGCCGCCGACCACGCCACGGTGAGCGAGTCGGTCGCGAACACGTCGGTGCGAGGGGCTGCGCGCAGCACGCCGTCGGGGCTCACCATGACGCCGGTCAGCTCGCTCTTCACATGGTCAGCCGCACTGTTGGCGACCCACCACTGCGTCTCGGTGGCGATCGCGCGAGTGGCCATGCCCACCAGCGCGCACAGAGCGAGCAGCACGAGTCCGAGCCGGAACGAACGCCGCGTCACTTCGAAAGCCATGCCGATTCTCCCAGGAAGGTCCGTCCGCGCGCCGGGTGGCGCGCCTGTGCGGCGCGTCAACGCGCCTGCCGGTCCACCACCAACTCCAGCAACACCTCGCCTCGCACCACGAACGGCTGCATGAGGCGCTGATCGCCCACGAGTGCCCATTCCGCACGGCGCGCGCGATCACCGGCGGCCTGCGGCGGCGCCAGCACGGCCACGGCCGACGTGGGCAGTTCCGGCAGGTCCTCGCCATCGGCCGACACCTCGGGCGCACGCGCCCACAACGTCACGTTGAGTGCGTCGCTGCGGCGCGACGCTCCCAGGCGGTTCATGCCATCGGCCAGCGACATGACGCGGAAGCGCGCGGGCAGCCGCGTGGCGAGCAGACGGTCGGCCTCGGCGCCACCGCCCACGTGCAGCTGATAGCGCCCGTCGGGCAGTTCCTCGGGCACGGGCACACGCAGCGCGACCGTTTCGCGGCCGCCGCGCCAGCGTTCCACCTGCACGCGCAACTCGGCCTCGCCACCGGGACGCACAGTGGGCAGGGTGAGTGCGGCGCTGCGGATCGTGGCCTGCCTGCGGCCCGGCTCGATGGTGAGCGCGACCACGATGCTGTCAGGACGGAAGCGCGTGTAAGGGTTGCTGGCCAGGAACCGCACCGGCGCGCCCAGTGCCTGCACCACGTCGCTCAACGACGCGTCGCTCGAGGCCACATCGGCCACCGAGAGCCGCCCGCCATTCGCGTACACATCGAGTGACCAGCGCAGGGTCTGCACCGCGCTCGTGCCACCCGACTCCATGACGCTGTTGAGCACCGCGGCGCTCACGAGCTGCGACAACAGGCTGCGGTCATCGATGGCCTCGAACGCGAAACGCTGCACACCCGGGGCGGCGCCCTGCACGCTCACGCGGATCGGCAGCATGGCGGGCACAGGGCCGAGTCGCCCGGCCACGGCCGCACGGCGATCCTGGGTGGCCGTGCCGACCGGTGTGCCGGCCACGCCCATCTTGAACGACGTGTTCAGGTTGCCGAGGATCGTGGTGATGCTGGCGGTCGAGAGCGGCAAGCGCACCGCGCCGCTCTGGAAGAACGGATGACCGAAGATGAGCACGCGATCGCCATCGACATAGGTGACCGTGCCGATGGCCGAGAAGTTGAGGTCGCCGCGCATGACGTCCACGGCCACGGCCGAACCCGGCTCGAAGCGATGCGGCATGGTGCCGGGCCTGCGCTTGGGGTCGCGCCCGCCCGGCACCACGGCGAAACCCTTGGGCTCGAACCACGCGCGCAGCATGGGCAGCGTGGCCGGGTTGGCGCCGCTCACCGACAGCGGTAACGCGAGCGGACGGAGCGCGCTATTCGGCGCGGTGGGCATGGACGGCAAAGGCGCATCGGGCTCGTCGCCCCAGCGCCAGGCGCCATAGCTCGTGCGCGCCTCGGGGTCGATGCCCACGGGGCCCACGGTCTCGGGGCCGGTCACCGATTCCGGCTGGTCGAGCACCGCGAGCATCTCGGCGATCGGCGTGATGCCGAAGATGGGTTCGCGCGAGAACGCCCAGCCCGATGACAGCGCGCCGATCAACTTGCCGTCCACATACACCGGCGAACCGCTCATGCCCTGCGCCACACCCGTGAGTTCGACCCGCGCACCCAGCGCGCGCGCCAGGATGAGGTCGCCCTCGGCACGGCCGCCGGGCATGACGCCCACGATCTCGGCCTCGAACGTCTCGATGGAATCGCCCCGGAACACGGTGCGCACCACGGCCCGCTGCCCCGGCGAGAGCGCCGAGGGCGGCAGCGTGGGAACGACGGCACTCGCCGCCATGGCGAGCGAGGGCGACAGCGCGATGAGCATGGCCTTGAGGAAGGTCTTCACGTGCCGGAATCTAGCATGGCCGAAGCACTCGCGCGCAGCGCTGCAAGTGGCCGAACCGCTCGGCAAGTTCTGCCGCTCGACAGGTTGAAGCCACAGCCGGGGCCGCGTAGTGTGCGGTCCACATGAACTCTCCATTCCTCGATCGACTCGCACAAGGCCCGCTGTTGGCCGACGGCGCCATGGGCACGCTGCTGTTCCAGCACGGCATCCCATTCGAGCGCTGCTTCGATGAACTGAACGTCGCGCACGCCTCGCTCGTCGAGAGCATCCACCGCGAGTACCTCGCGGCCGGTGCCGAGATGATCGAGACCAACACGTTCGGTGCCAATGCCATCCGCCTCGCGGCGCACGGGCTCGAGGACCGCGCGGCGGTGCTCGCGCGTCAAGGCGTGAAGGTGGCGCGCAACGCCCGCGAGATCGCCGGCACCACGGCGTTCGTGGCAGGCTCCATGGGCCCGCTCGGCAAGGCGCTCGTGCCATTCGGCTCGGTGACGCCGGCCGAGGCCGAGGTCGTGTTCCGCACGCAGGCCGAAGGCCTGCTCGAGGGCGGACTCGATGTGTTCGTGCTCGAGACGTTCCAGGATCTCACCGAGATCCTGGCGGCGATCCGCGCGATCCGCAGCGTGACGGCCGAGCTGCCGATCATCGCGCAGATGACGTTCGGCCAGGACGGCAAGACACGCTATGGCCACACCCCCGCCCTCGTCGTGCGCGCCTTGAAGCAGGCCGGCGCAGACGTGGTGGGTGTGAACTGTGGTGTGGG
>JAIOPA010000331.1 GCA_021414165.1 Candidatus Eiseniibacteriota bacterium | reverse complement strand
GCGGACTCGATGACCGCTTCGACATGATCCTGGGCACCTACTCGCTGCACGATGGACTGGGGCTCGACCTCATCGACAGTGGCTACGGCGCGTTCGGCAACGACGGCAATCACTACAACGACTCGATCGATGGCGGTGGCTTCAACACGGTCGTGCCACTGGGCGTGGCGACCGCGTTGCGCCTGGCCGCCGACCATCTGCCGGTGGTCGCCACGCTACAGCTGCCCGCCAAGCTCGCCACGGTGAGCCAGATCACGTTCGGCGATGTGCTGCTGGGTGCCACCGCCGCGCAGACGATCGACGTCGACGATCTGCCGGCGCCGCCCGCCGCGACGCTGTCGTACTCGTTCAGCGCGCCGGCGGGCTTCACCGCGCCCGCGGGCTCGTTCACGAACGCAGCCAACCAGCTGCCCGCGCTGCACACGCTCAACATGAACACGGCCAGCGTGGGCGCGCGCAGCGGCACGCTCACCGTGAACTCGAACGATCTCGACACCACGGCCAAGGCCGTGCTGCTCTCGGGCCGCGTGCTCGCGCACGCCGTGCCGTCGCTCGATTCACTGACCACCACGTCAGCAGCGAGCGCCGACTTCGGCACCGTGGCGCAGAACAGTCTTACTGAACTCGCCCTGCGCGTGTTCAATCGGGGTTACCAGTCACTGCAGGCGAGACTCGCTCACGCCGGTGCGTTCATCGCCGGCGACACGCACTTCGGCTTCAGCGCACCGTCGGGACTCGTGACCGACGCCGCCACCTACACCCTCACGTTCAACTCCGCCGGTGTCACGCCAGGCAGCACGGTGACCGGCGAGCTGCGGATCCCGGTCGCCGACGAGGCGCTGCCGGGCGCGCAGGCGTACGACACGCTGCGCGTGGCGCTGTCGGCGAGCGTGACCGCCAACGGTGGCGTGGGTGACCCGCCGCTCGCCCTGCGGTTCGCGCCGCCCGCCCCGAACCCGCTGCGGCACAACACGTTGTTCACCTACGACCTGCCGCACGCCGCCGCTGCCACGCTCATGATCATGGACGTGAGCGGGCGTACCGTGGCCACGTTGGCCAACGGTGAGCATGGCGCTGGGCGCTACCAGGTGCGCTGGGACGCGCGTCGCGACGACGGCTCGACGCTGCCCGCGGGGCTCTACTTCGCTCGCTTCGCGACCGAAGGCCTCACGCGCACCGCGCGTTTGGTGCTACTGCCGTAAAGCATCCCGTCACTTCTCGGTCGAGCCCTCGCCGGGCTCCCGAGAAGTGTCGGACGGGCCCTGCGCGCGTGGCTCATACCCCGCGCAGGCGATCACCGGCAACCGAGGGTAGCGCGCGAATTGCGCGTCTTCGCGAGACTTCTCGCACAGCAGGAACCGGCTACGCGGCGTGACCACGGCGCGCGCATGCGCGCAGGTGGCGCACAGGCCAGCGGTGCTCGGGACCTGGGGAGTCATCGCGGGACTCGTCCTCGGTGGGTGAGAAGCGTGGGGTGTCGGTCGCGGCGACGGTTTGTCGGCTCGCCGCAAGGTCACGACTGAACCGACGGCGGAAAGAATTGCCCTATCACGGTGCAGCACAGCACGTTCGAAGTATTCCACCGGATTGGCCCGCAGATTGCAATGACTCTACCACGCCGGTCTTCGTCTCTCCGCGAGGGCCGATGTGGTGGGAACCGCAGCAGACAGCACGGGCGGCCAAGGGTCGTCTCGCGAGCAAGTCCGAAGGAACAAACCCCTGCCAGGGGTCGGGCCAGCGATCGAGACGAGGCCGTCCGGGGACACTCGCTCCTCTCCAGCGAGCGCTCCGAATCTCAAAAGACATCCTGATGGTGCCTACTCCCCACGGGCACCATCTCTGGATCAGGCGGCCGGGTCTCTCTCTCTCTCCCCCGGTCCTTCGGCGGCGAAGCTCTCGACGGCTTCGCCGCCGCGTCTTTTTTGGGGGGCACTCTTGGCCCGAGCGGACCGTGGCCGCGTTCGCTACACTCGCTGCCCATGTCCACGCACCCGAGCCCTTGTCGCGAGACGCGCGCGTGAGCCGCGCCCCTCGCCCCACGCCCGTCGCACGAGCGGTACGCGGCCCGGCGTTCACGCTGCATGCCGGCGCGCCCGACGCGCTGCCCCAGTGGCTCACATGGGCCGGCTGGGCGATCGTGGCGGGCTATGCGTTGGCCGCGTTGTTCATGGCGCTCGGCCCGCACACGGTGGGCGACGTGTTCACCGAGACCGACTTCTATGGCTCGTATGGCCCCGGCGCACGCGCGCTGCTGCAGGGGCACCTGGACCCGTCGCACTACGGCGTCGTGGGCCCCATGTTCGAGTTCATGCTGGCCGCACTGGGGCTGGTGATCCATGACCTGTTCACCGCCGCCGAGTTGCTGGCGGTGATCTCCATGACCGCCACGCTGGCGTTCTGGCACTCGCTGCTCACGCGCCGCGCGAACGCGGGCGTGGCGTTCGTGGCCCTTCTGTTCATGGCCGGCAACGCGCAGTTCTTCCGCTTCGGTTGGTCGGCCACCACCGATGCGCCCGCGCTCGCGTTGCAGTCGGCCGCGCTCTGGACGCTGTTCGGCGCACGCGACGGTGCCGCGTCACTGCGGCGTGTGGGCGTGGCGGGCCTGATCGCCGGTCTGGCGTTCCTGACGCGCTACAACAGCATCGCGCTGCTGCTGGCCGGTGCCATGGCCGTGGCGCTGGGATGGGATGGAAGCGAACGAGGCACGCGCGCGCGCCGGGCCCTCGTGTTCGCCGCGGGGTTCGTGGCGCCGGTGGCTCCGTGGATGGCGTGGAGCGCGTCGCATGGTGGCGCGGTGCGGTTCCAGCTCCACCACAACATCGCGTACGAGGTGTTCGCCAAGCCACACGGCATCGTGTGGGACCTCTACGAGCGCGACCTGGAGCCGCAGTTCCCCACGCCCTGGAGCGTGCTCGCGCGCGACCCCGTGGCGGTGGTGAGCCGCATGTTCTTCAACCTGTTCGACCACTTCAAGCTCGACGCGTTCGGCGGCGATAAGCGCACCGCACTCACCGGCGCGCCATTCGCGCTGGCCGCCATGGCCGGCGCGTGGCTGGCATTCAAGGATGGCTTGCTGCCGCGGCTGCGCAGCATCCTGCTGGCGATGCTGTGGCTGTTCCTCACGCTCGTGCCGGCCCAGCACTCGGAGCGCTATTCGCTCGCCGTGCTGCCGGCGTGGGCGCTGTTCGCGGGCGCGCTGTTCGCCTCGCCGCGCTTTGCCGCCGCGTTCAATGGCGTGTGGCTTAAAGCACTGCTGATCCCCGTGGTGTTGGCACCCGGGCTCATGGTCACGCGCGCGTTCTCGGAGCGCGTGATCAACCAGTTGCCCGTCGAGGTGTTGAGCGCGGCCGAGCAGATCAAGCCGCTCGTGAAGCCGGGCGAGAAGGTGCTGGCGCGCAAGCCGCACTTTGCGTGGTACGCCGGGCTCACGCCGCTCACGCTACCGCTCGCCGACACGCTGTCGCAGTGGGGCGATGCGGCGCGCCAGACCGGCGCGCGCTGGCTGTACTTCTCGTGGCCCGAGGCGCAGATGCGCCCGCGCTTCGAGTGGCTGCTGGACTCCACCAGCACCGCGCCCGGACTCACGGTGCGCGCGGCCACCGAGCACTGGCCCGCGGTCGTGTACGAGATCGGACCGGCGTTCGGCCAGGAGCCGGCGTGGATCGGCAACGACACGCTCGAGGCCGTGCATCGCGCGCGCGCGCGCGT
>JAIOPA010000017.1 GCA_021414165.1 Candidatus Eiseniibacteriota bacterium | reverse complement strand
ACGTCGTTCCCCTGGATGTTGCTCACGCCGGGGTGCGCGATCTTCGTGACCGTGATGGCATTCAACTTCCTGGGCGACGGGCTGCGTGACGCACTCGATCCGCGACGGGTCGGAGGGAGCAAGCGATGAGCGAACCCCTGCTCGAGGTGCGTGATCTGCAGACGCACTTCTTCACCGATGACGGCGTGGTGCGCGCGGTCGATGGCGTGAGCTATGCGCTGGCCGCTGGCGAGACGCTGGCGGTGGTGGGCGAGTCCGGCAGCGGCAAGAGCGTCACGTCGCTCTCGATCCTGCGCCTGGTCGCATCACCCCCCGGGCGCATCGTGGGCGGCAGCATCCGGTTCCGTGGCCGCGACCTGTTGAGCCTGCCGGAGTCCGAGATGCGCGCCATCCGTGGGCGTGAGATCTCGATGATCTTCCAGGAACCCATGACCAGCCTGAACCCGGTGCACACCTGCGGCGACCAGATCGCCGAGGTGGTGCGGCTGCACGAGAAGGTGGGGGCCGCCGAGGCCCGTGCGCGGGCCATTGAAATGCTCACGCTCGTCGGCATCCCGTCGCCCGAGACCCGCGTCGATGAGTACCCACACCAGATGTCGGGTGGCATGCGGCAGCGCGTCATGATCGCCATGGCGCTGGCCTGCCGGCCCGCCGTGTTGATCGCCGACGAACCCACCACCGCGCTCGATGTGACGATCCAGGCGCAGATCCTCGACCTGCTGCAGCGCCTGCGCCGCGAACTCGGCATGGCGGTGCTGCTCATCACGCACGACCTGGGCGTGGTGGCCGAGACCGCCGATCGTGTGGCGGTCATGTACGCCGGCCAGGTGGTGGAGCAGGGCGATGTGCGCACCGTGTTCCGCAGCACTCGGCATCCGTATACCGCAGGACTGCTCGCGTCGTTGCCGAAGCTCGGTGGCGATGCCGATCGCCTGCGCGTCATCCCCGGCACGGTGCCCGATCCGGCCGCGTTCCCGAGCGGTTGCCGATTCCACCCACGCTGCCCGGTCGCGGTCGAACGTTGTCGTCGTGAGCTGCCCGAGTTGCGCGAGATCACGCCGGGGCATCAGGTGCGTTGCTTCCGCGCCGAGGAGATCGCGTCGGGTGCGATCGATCCGGTCTCGGGTACGGAGGTGAGCCGTGGCTGAGCCGCTGCTCGTGGTGAAGGACCTGAAGAAGCACTTCCCGATCAAGAAGGGGCTGTTCGGCCGGGTGTCGGGGCACGTGCGCGCGGTCGATGGCGTGTCGTTCACCCTGGAGCGCGGCGAGACGCTGGGACTGGTGGGCGAGAGCGGTTGCGGTAAGACCACCACCGGGCGCTGCATCCTGCGCTTGTCCGAGCCCACGGGCGGCAGCGTGTACTTTGACGGCCGCGACGTGACGCGCATGGACAAGCGCGAACTGCGCAGCCTGCGGCGCGAGATGCAGATCGTCTTCCAGGATCCGTACTCGAGCCTCAATCCCCGGCTCACCGTGGGCAGCATGCTCGCCGAGCCCATGGAGATCCACGGCCTCGCCAAGGGCGCCGCTGCGCGCGACAAGGTGGCGGAGCTGCTCACGCGCGTCGGGTTGGCGCCCGATCACGCGCGGCGCTACCCGCACGAGTTCTCGGGTGGTCAGCGCCAACGCATCGGCATCGCGCGCGCGCTCGCGGTCAGTCCGCGGCTCATCGTGCTCGACGAACCGGTCTCGGCGCTCGACGTGTCGATCCAGGCGCAGATCGTGAACCTGCTGCAGGACCTGCAGCGCGACCTCGGGCTCACGTACCTGTTCGTGGCGCACGACCTGTCGGTGGTGTAGCACATCAGCACGCGCGTGGCGGTCATGTACCTGGGCCGCATCGTCGAGATCGCCGATCGTGCGACGCTCTACCGCGACCCGCGCCACCCGTACACGAAGGCGCTGTTGTCGGCGGTGCCCGTGCCCGATCCGGACCGGCGCTCGCAGCGCGTCGTGCTGCAGGGCGACGTGCCGAGCCCCGCGCGGCCGCCCGCCGGCTGCCGGTTCCATCCGCGCTGCCCGCTCGCCGCCGAGCGCGGCATGCCGGTCAGCTGTCGTGGCGAGGACCCGGTGTTGCGCGAGGTCGCGCCGGGCCATTGGGTGGCCTGCCACTTCGCATAGGGCACCCGCTGAACGGCGATCGCACGCCAATGGCAGCCTGACCACGCGGAACGCGTCGGAACGGCCGCGTATTGGGTGAGCTGCCCCGTTCTCGCATGCGAGTCGGGGAAGTTGCCCCGGTCCTGCAACGTGCAGGCGTGCAGGAAGCGCGGCCCCGCGCAGCGCGAAGGAACCACATCGCCACGGAACACGGGTCCGCGTCACGCATTCGCAGCGACATGCGGGCGCTGGCGCGCACGAATCGGACATGGCATCGCACTTGCGATGGTCTAGCTACAGCACCGAACGCCGGCAGCGACCGGCCACGATGCGAAAGCTTGAATGTGCTCCCTGTCCTTCTCGTGCTTGGCGGTCTGTGGGCTGATCCCCCTATCGCGAGCGAAGGAGTCTTACGGACATGCACACGGTTGGTACGGGGAGCGTTTATTAGGGCCCTGGAACTCGCGGCGCCATAGCCATCGTGCTCGACTCGCGCGTCCGCATGCCGGGGCCCATGATCACCACCCTCACGCCTCTTGGGCGTGGGGGTGTTCTGTTTCCGGCGGGAGGGTCCATCCGCCGTCGAGACGGCTGCCGCCCGCACCCGGCCGCCCCGCTTCTGCGGCGTTGACCCGCGCCCCATGCGGCGGTAGCTTCGCTCCCTTGTGCCACGCGCAGATGCGCGCGGTGCACGTGGATCGCGAATGGAGGCGCATGGAACCCCGCCCGCCGGGTCGCTCGCTGGGATTGGTCGAGACGCGTGGCTTCACCGCAGCGGTCGAGGCGGCGGATGCCATGACGAAGTCCGCCCGCGTCACGATCACGCGTTACGAAGTGACGCGCTCGGCGTTGGTCACGGTCCTGGTCCGCGGCGAGCTCGCCGAGGTCGAGGCGGCCGTGGCCGCGGGTTCCGCCGCCGCATCCGCGATCGGTGAGCTGGTCCGGGGGCATGTCATCCCGTCCCCGGGACTCGAACTCGAGGATGCGATCCTGTCTCGCCGCTCGTCGGCGATCTAGCAGCAGTCGACTTTCACGGAGGATTCAACGATGGAAGAAGCCCTGGGCCTGATCGAGACGCGTGGCTTCGTGGCCATGGTCGAGGCGTCGGACGCGATGGTGAAGGCGGCCCGCGTGACGCTGGTGCACTACGAGAAGATCGGTGGCGGCTACGTCACCACGGTCGTGCGCGGTGATGTCGCCGCCGTGCGCGCCGCGACCGAGGCCGGTGCTGCCGCTGCGGCCAAGGTCGGCGAGGTCGTCTCGGTGCACGTCATCCCGCGCCCGCATGGCCAGCTCGAGGACGCGCTGCCGATCCGCCGCCCCGAGACCGCCGGCAAGAAGTGACATGATCCTCGCCAAGGTGCTGGGCACCGTGGTGAGCACGCGTAAGGACCCGGCGCTGTCGGGTCTCAAGCTGCTGCTCGCCCGTGAGGTCGATGCGTCGTTCAAGCCGGCCGGCAACCAGGTCGTCGCGGTCGATGCCGTGGGCGCAGGCGTGGGTGAGCTGGTGCTCATCGCGGCCGGCTCGTCGGCGCGGCTCACCGACGCCACCAAGGACCGTCCGGTCGATCACGTGATCTGCGGGATCGTCGACACGGTCGAGGTGGCGGGCAAGGACGTGTACGTGAAGTCGGCGGGTCTGCCCGCATGAGCCTCGATCCCGCGCGCATCGGATCCATCGTCGCCGAGGTGCTCGAGCGGCTCGAGCGCGACCCGGCGGATCCGCGTGCCGCGAAGCCGCTGGGCATCCACGCCACTCTCGATGAAGCGGTGGCGGGAGCACGGCGGGCGTTCGAGGCCTGGCGCGACACGCCGCTCGAGGTGCGCAACCGCGTCATCGCCTCGATCCGCGACACGATCCTCGCGAGCGCCGAACAGCTCGCGCGGCTCGCGGTCGAGGAGACCGGGCTCGGCCGGGTGTCCGACAAGATCCTCAAGAACCGCCTGGTCGCCGAGAAGACGCCGGGCACCGAGGATCTGGATCCGGTGGCGTGGACGGGTGACCATGGCCTCACGCTCATGGAACGTGCGCCCTATGGCGTGATCGCGGTGATCACGCCGGTCACGAACCCGAGCGAGACCATCGTCAACAACGGCATCTCCATGATCGCGGGCGGCAACACCTGTGTGTTCTGCCCGCACCCGAACGCCCGCAAGGTGTCGGTGCTCACGATCGATCTCGTGAACCGTGCGGCGCGCCGCGCGGGTGCACCGGAGCCGCTGCTGCATTCGGTGGCCGAGCCCACGCTCGATATCGCCAAGGCGCTGCTGCGCTACAAGGGCATCCGGCTCAACGTGGTCACCGGTGGTCCGGCGGTGGTGCGTGAGGCCATGGACTCCGGCAAGAAGGCGATCTGCGCCGGCCCGGGCAATCCGCCGAGCGTGGTGGACGAGACGGCCGACCTCGAGACCGCTGCGCGGCATCTGGTCATGGGCGCGTCGCTCGACAACAACATCATCTGCACCGACGAGAAGGAGATCGTCTGCGTCTCGTTGGTGGCCGACCGGCTCAAGGAGAACCTGGCGCGCTCGGGCGCGGTGGTGTTGCCGCCGCATCAGACCGAGAAGCTGCGCAAGATGCTCCTCGAGAAGGAGCAGGGCCCGCGCAAGTACGCGGTCATCAACCGCAAGTTCGTCGGTAAGGACGCGGCCGTGATCCTGCGTGAGGCCGGCATCGCGTGCCCCAACGACACGCGGCTCGTGGTCTGCGAGGTCGATGCCGACCATCCGTTCCTGTGGACCGAGCTCATGATGCCCGTGCTGCCGCTCGTGCGCGTGCGTCACGTCGATGACGCGATCGACTTCGCGGTCGAGGTCGAGCACGGCTACCGGCACACCGCCAGCATGCACTCGCGCAACATCGACAAGCTGCACAAGATGGCGCGCGCCTGTGACGCGTCGATCTTCGTGAAGAACGGCCCCAACGCCTCGGGCCTCGGCTGGAACGGGGAGGGCCCGACGAGCTTCACGATCGCGAGCCCCACGGGCGAGGGCATGACCACCGCGCGCAGCTTCACGCGCATCCGCCGTTGCACCCTCGTGGATCGGTTCCGCATCGTATGAACCCTGTCGCCATCGCCGCCATCGAGACCTCGAGCATCGCGCAGGGCTACGTGACCGCCGATGCCATGATGAAGCAGGCCGAGGTCGAACTGCTGGCCGCGAGCATCCTGTCGCCCGGCCGCTACTGGATCGTGGTCGGGGGTGAGGTCGCCACCGTGCGCTCGGCCCATCGAAAAGGCATCGAGATCGCGGCCGACACATTGCTCGATCAGCTGTTCATCCCGCAGTTGCACGACGGCGTCATGCCGGCGCTGCGCGGGACCGTGCCGCCGTCCAACGACGACTCGATCGGTATCCTGGAGACGCTCACCGCGGCCTCGGCTATCGTCGCGGCCGATGTCGCCGCCAAGTCGGCGGCCATCACGCTGCGTGACCTGCGGCTCGCCAATGGCATCGGTGGCAAGGGCGTGGTGCTGTTGTCCGGCGGGCTGCCCGATGTGCAGGCCGCCATCGCCGCGGGCCGCGCCGATGCGCAGAAGCGCGGATTGCTTGCGCGCGCCGTGGTCATTCCGCGCATGGATGCACGGCTCCGCGCCCGGGTGATCTAGCCATGCTGTTCGCGCGCGTCATCGGGACCGTGGTCGCCACCGAGAAGGTGCCGGCCTGGAAGGGCCACCGGATGTTGCTGCTCGAGGCCACCGACCCTGCGGGCCAGCCCGCGGGCGGCCGGCCGTTCGCAGCCATCGACTTGGTCTCGGCTGCCCCCGGCCAGCGCGTGTTCGTGGTCCGTGGCCGCGAGGCCGCCGTGGCGCTGGCCAACCCCGAGAACCCGGCCGACGCCGCCATCGTGGGACTGATCGATCACGTGGGCGGGCTCTGAGCATGTTCCTCGCCCGGGTCCTCGGTGAGGTGGTCGCGACCATCAAGCACCCGCATCTGGCGGCCCAGAAGTTGTTGCTGGTGGCCCCGGAAGCCGCTCCTGGCCGGGCCGCCGCGGCCCCCATGATCGCGCTGGACACGGTCCAGGCGGGCGTCGGCGACCGCGTCCTGGTGTCCGATGAGGGCAACGCCGCAGCCCAGGTCCTGGGCCTGCCGAGGGGCCCGGTCCGGACCGTGGTGGTGGGCGTGGTGGACGAGGTCGACCCTCCCGGGGCGAGCGGCCCGGCGGGCGGGGCTTGAGTCAAACGGCACTTGCGTTTATCTTGACGCGGTCCATGCGACAGGGGGTCAGGCATGCCGCTCTATGAATACGGCTGTCCGGGCTGCCGGCACGCATGGGAGTCGCTTCAGGATCGTTGGGATTCCCCGGCACCGGCCTGTCCGCAGTGCGGGGCCACACGATCCGAGCGGCGGCTCAGCACATTCGCAGTGGTCGCATCGTCCGCGAGCAGGTCAGCAACCGCTCCGGGCCCGTGCGGGTCCAGCGATTGTGCGTGCCGCAGGGACGCGCATCAGGACTAGGGACGATCCACCCGGAGGACATCGATGACCAAGGCGGACCTGGTGGAGGAGATCGCCGCGACCACGGGTTTGTCGCGGAATCATACGGCTGTGATCATCGACGGTATGCTCGATTCCGTCTGCCGCGCGCTCAGCGAGGGCAGGCACCTCGAGATCCGTGGATTCGGGACGTTCAAGGTGCGTGAGCGCCGTGCGCGTCGCGCGCGCAACCCGCGCAGCGGGACAGAAGTCCAGGTGCCGGCGAAGTTGGTGCCGGTGTTCAAGCCGAGCAAGGAACTCAAAGCCCAGGTCCTCGAGGCCGGGGTCGAGCAGGAGTCAGGCGCCGCGGTCTAACGCGTGCGTCCATGGCGATAGTCACCCAATAAGGAGATGTGATGGGATCGGGGAAGAAGCGGAAGCGTAAGAAGATCGCGACCCACAAGCGGAAGAAGCGCCTGCGGAAGAACCGCCATAAGAAGCGCGTCCGCTAGTCGTCCCGCAAGGGACCCCGATGCCGTACGCCGGCTCCTCGGCCGCGCGCACTTTGCGCGCGGCCGATGGAGTTTCGAGCCGGCGAAGCGTGGACCGGTCCGCCCGCTGCAGTGGCGGGGGACACACGCGCCGGACGATGGCGATTGGGTCATCGCGGAGGTCGCGTGGGATGGTCCGGCGCATCTCGTCGAGGTATTGGGGGCAGATGATCGCCCCGAATGGGATGACGCCACCGTCGCCTCGCAGTTCCGGCTCCGAGTCTCGTTCGCACCCGAGGCTGTAGCCGAGGCCGAGGCGTACGCCGAACCGGGCCCGCAGGAGTTCGCGGGCCGCGAGGACCGGCGCGACGACCTGGTCATGACGATCGATCCGGCCGATGCCCGCGATCACGACGATGCGCTCGCCGTGCGCGCGTTGGGCGACGGACGCTACGAGGTCGGCATCCATATCGCCGATGTCTCGTGGTACGTGCGTGACGGCTCGCCACTCGATGTCGAGGCGCGCGAGCGTGGCACGAGCTGCTATCTGCCGGGCGGCGTGATCCCCATGTTGCCCGAGAAGCTGTCGGCGGATCTGTGTTCGCTGCGCGATGGCGTGGACCGGCTGGTGCTCTCGGTGTTC
Organism: Candidatus Eiseniibacteriota bacterium; assembly: GCA_021414165.1. Classification (GTDB taxonomy): domain Bacteria; phylum Eisenbacteria; class RBG-16-71-46; order RBG-16-71-46; family RBG-16-71-46; genus JAIOPA01. The sequence goes on along the minus strand of JAIOPA010000017.1, from coordinate 3,163 downwards.
GCCGAACTGGACGAGCTCGGCGTGCTGCATGGCTATCGCTTCGGCGAGTGCGTGATCCGCAGCCGCGCGAGCCTGTCGTACGAGCAGGTCCAGGCCGAGCTCGATGGCGCGGGCGCGCTGCCTGCCGATCAGGCCGAGTCCGTGGGACTGCTCATGCGGCTTGCGCGCCAGCTGCGCCGCCGGCGCTTCGCGGCCGGTGCACTGGCGTTGGAGTCACTCGAGGTGAAGGCGCGGCTCGACGAGCACGGCAACACGCTCGCCATGGAGCGCCGCGCGCACCTCGAGAGCCATGAACTCGTGGAGGAGTTCATGCTCCTCGCGAATCGTTGTGTGGGCGAGTCCGGTGCGTTGCGCCAGGCCGGTGTGCTGTGGCGCGTTCACGAGCCGCCGTCCGACCGCAAGATGCTCGAGCTGGACGAGATGCTACGCGTGTTGGGGCTGCCGCGTCTGGGCCATGAGGCCGATCCGCACAAGGCCCTGCAGGCGCTGCTCGCCATGCCGCTCGATGAGCCCAAGAAGCGGGTGCTGCACCGGCTCGTGCTGCGCTCCATGACGCGCGCGCGCTACCTCGAGCGCGATCTCGGGCACTTCGGGCTCGCCACGCTCGAGTACCTGCACTTCACCTCGCCGATCCGGCGTTATCCCGACCTGCACAATCATCGCCGGGTGCGCGAATGGATCCAGCGCCGCAAGGACGGTGCCTGGGACCCCACCGAGACCGCCACGCTCGCGGTCACCTGCAGCGCGCGCGAGCAGGACGCGACCGATGCCGAACGCGAGGGGACCAAGGTCAAGGGACTGCGCCTTCTGGCGGGGAGACTCGGGGACCGCGCATCGGGTAGTATCTCCGGGCTCGTTCCCAGAGGCTTCTTCGTGGAGTTGGAGGATCCGCCCGTCGACGGTTTCGTCGCGGTATCGGATCAGCTCGACGATCGCTTCGAACTGGACGCTGCAGGGGTACGGCTCACGGGACAACGAACGCGCCGCCGCTTCACGCTGGGCGACCCGGTCGTGGTCACGATCGCGCGGGTCGATGTTCCCGCGCGCACATGCGATCTGGCGCTCGATGAGGGCGAACCGCGGCGAGGACGCCGTGCACACAGGAGGCAAGGATGGCGGTGAAGAAGACGTCCGCGAGGAGTGGGCGCGAGCGCCGTGGTAGCGAGCGTGCCGATGCCAAGCTCACCATGCGCGTCGAGGCCGGGATCGCCGCGGGTGCCCCGCAGCTCGTCACCGAGAGCCAGAACATCTCCTCCAGTGGCATCTACTGCCATGCGTCGCACTACCTGGCGCCGCTCTCCAAGGTCCAGCTCACCATCGTGCTGCCGGCGTTGCCGGGCCGCGGTGAGGGGCAGGAGCTGGTGAAGTGTGAGGGCATCGTGGTGCGCTGCTCGCAGCGCTCGGGCGATACGTCGGGCACGCCGTACGAGCTGGCCTGCATGTTCTCGGGGCTCGATCGTGAGCTGCGTGGCCGCATCGAGGAGTTCGTGACCTGGCGCAACCTGCAGGCGCTGCGCGCCGCACTCGCGCCCGAGAAGCCGTCGCCCAAGCGCAAGCCCATGCCGAAGTCGGCCCCGGTCGCGAAGGCCGCCGTGAAGAAGGTTGCCAAGAAGGTTGGCAAGAAGGCCGCCAAGAAGGCTGCCAAGAAGATTGCGAAGAAGACCGCGAAGAAGGCGGTGAAGACGTCGGCAAAGCCAGTCGTGAAGAAGGCTGCCAAGAAGAAGGCTGCCCCCAAGAAGAAGCCTGCCGCGCGGTCCAAGAAGAAGAAGGCCGCGGGGAAGACGAACCGCTGAGCTCGTCCGCGCGTCCGGCTGCCCGTTGGGGCGTTCGCCGCGGGCAGCCGCTCGCCGGCGCGTTCGCGCCTCCCGGCGACAAGTCCATCACGCATCGCGCCGTGTTGTTCGGCCTCCTGGCCGACGGTGTGACGCGTGTGCGTGGCGCGAACCCGGGCGAGGACTGCGCCAGCTCGGCGACTGCTGCGGCCGCGTTGGGCGCCACGGTCACGCCGTGTGACGGTGGCTGGGATGTCCGTGGCACCGCGGGTCACTTGCGCGCGCCACAGCACGACATCGATGCGGGCAACTCGGGCACCACACTGCGCTTGTTGGCCGGCATCGTGGCCCCGCAGCCGTTCGTGACTCGCTTCGTGGGCGATGCCTCGTTGTCGCGCCGTCCCATGCGCCGGATCGCCGAACCCTTGGGCCGCATGGGCGCCCGGCTCGAAGGCCAGGGCGAGTCGCTCACGCCCCCGCTCACGGTGCATGGCGGGCCGCTCACCGGCATCGACTACGAGGTGCCCATGGCCAGCGCGCAGGTCGCCACGTGCACGCTGCTCGCGGGCCTCGCGGCCTCGGGTCGCACGCGCGTCACGCTGCCGGGGCCCGCGCGTGATCACACCGAGCGCATGCTGCCCGCGTTCGGCGTGGCGCTGGAACGCCACGAACTCTCGCATGGCGGTCGCCGGGTCATCGTGCAGGGTGGCGCACGGCTCGTGGCCACCGATGTCGATGTGCCGGGGGATTTCTCGTCGGCTGCGTTCTTCCTGGCCGCTGCGGCCATGACGCCAGGAGCCGAGGTCACCGCGCGCGGCGTGAACCTGAATCCCACGCGCACGGGGCTGCTCGATGTGCTCGCGGCCATGGGTGCGCACGTCTCGATCGCGAACGAGCGCGATGCGGCGGGCGAGCCCGCGGGCGATGTCACCGTGCGCGGGCCCGAGCGGCTTGCGCCGTTCACCGTGCCGGCCGAGTGGTTGCCGCGCATGGTCGACGAAGCGCCCGCGTGGGTGCTGCTCGCGTCCGCGGCCGAGGGCACGTCGCAGCTCACCGGAGCGGGCGAGTTGCGTGTGAAGGAGAGCGATCGCATCGCCTCGCTCGCGGCCGGCCTGCGCGCGGTGGGTATCGAGGCGCACGAATCACCCGACGGTCTGGCCGTCACCGGCGGCACGCCTCGCGGCGGCGCGCGCATCGTGACGCACCATGACCATCGCATCGCCATGGCGTTCGCCGTGCTCGGCACGCGTTGCAGCGAGCCCGTGTGGTTCGACGACCTTGCGAGCGTTCCCACGTCGTACCCGGCGTTCTTCGAGACGCTCGCGGAGTTGGGCGGCGCGCTGGTGCCGGAGGACGCGGCATGAGCTTCGTGGTCACCATCGATGGACCGG
>JAIOPA010000262.1 GCA_021414165.1 Candidatus Eiseniibacteriota bacterium | reverse complement strand
CGACAGCGTGGTCTGCGTGATGTACGCCACCTTCTCGGGGTTCGGCAGGTTCAGCATCTCCACCTCGGCCACCGACTCGCACACCACGATCGCATCGGGCGCTTCGCCAAAGGTGCCGATCACCTCGACGTGCTCGCGATGCCCGACCAACACGATCGAGTAACCGTCCTTCGCATAACGCAGCGCTTCCAGGTGCACCTTGGTGACCAGCGGGCATGTGGCATCGAGCGCGCGCAGGTTGCGCTGCTTGGCCTCGGCGCGCACCGCGGGCGACACCCCGTGCGCCGAGAAGATCACCACCGCGCCCTCGGGCACGTCGTTCAGGTCGTCGGTGAACACCGCGCCCTTCTTGCGCAGGTCATCCACCACGTGCCGGTTGTGCACGATCTCGTGCCGCACATAGATGGGCGCGCCGTACACCTGCAGCGCCATGTCCACGATATCGATCGCGCGATCGACGCCCGCGCAGAAACCGCGCGGTGCGGCCAACCAGAGCGTGCGGACCGGATCGGAGGGCGTGGCCGGCATGGTGCGGGACTCCTTGGCAGATGAGCGTTCGGGGGCAGTGAGGTGCTTACAACCGCGAAACTAGCGCAGCGTGCGGGCTTGGGCCAGCGCGGCTACTTGCGTGCGCGCGTGGTATCCGACAGCGCCGAGAGGCTGTCGGCCTCGAACAACGCGCGCAGCGAATCCGGTGCGGCGGCGCGCAATGCGCGGATGCCGTCCAGGGCGCGCGCCTTGTCGTCGTTGGCAGCAAAGCTGCGCCACGCGCGGCGGTACGAATCGAGTGCGGCGCGCGGATCGTCGGCCGCGGCCTGCATCTCGGCCAGCAACCACCACGTCTCGCCCGCCTTGGGACGCTCGCGCACGCCGTCTCGCGCCAACGCCACGGCGATGTCGGCGCGCCGCTGCCGCACGAAGTGCCGCGCAGCGCCCTCGCGGATCACGGCATCGCCGTTGCTCGCGGCCAGCCAGCGCTTCCAGACCGCGCCGGCATCGCCCTCGCGGCCCATGGCCACCAGCTCGCGGATCTGACCGCGATACGCCAGCGCCTGCGTGGAGTCGATGCGCTCGGCCTGGCCGTACAACTCCAGCGCATGCGCATGGTTGTCGGTGCGCGATTCCAGATTGGCCAGGTTGATCAATGAACTCTCGTCACGCGGATCGATCGCCAGCGCGCGGTTGTACGCATCGCGCGCCTCGCGGTCGCGGCCGCGTGCGGCCAGCACCACGCCCAGGTCGCGCCACGCCTTTGCGAACTTTGGCTTGAGGCCCACCGCACCGCGCAGCGCCTTCTCGGCCTGCTCGTAATGCCCCTGCCGCCCGTGCACGAATCCCAACGAGCGCCACACGTCGGCATTGCCGGGCGCACGTCGCGTGAGATCCTCGAGCATGCGCTGCGAGCGCGTGGTGTCGCCCAACTCGCACAACGCGAGCGCGTACTCCATGGCGTTGTCGATGTTGTCCGGATCACGCCGCAGTTCCTCGCGGAACGACCTCGCGGCGGCCTCGTACTGCTGGCGCGACATGAACAACAGGCCAATGCGATAGCTCGGACCCTTCAACGTGGGATCGCGACGCGCGGCGTTGGTGTACGCGATGATCGCGGCCGAGTAAGCGCTCTGCTCCTCGAGCATGAGCCCCTTGCCGAACTCCTCGCGCGCGCGACGGCGCAGCGACGCGAGCGCGGTGTCCTGCTCGGACACCTCGGGCGTCACGGGCACCACGTCTGGAGCCGTGCTGCCCGCGTTCGGCACCGGCGCCGGCTTGATGAACGGCGCGGGCGCGGACTCGACCTGCGAGCTGTCGCGCGGTGCGGCGGGCTTGGCGGGTACCGCGGCCAGCGCAACGGTGGCGGCCAGTGCCACCAGCAGAAGGACTGCGGCCAACGTGCGGGACTTGGAATGGGTGCGCATGTGCGCCCACGTTAGCACGCAGCCCCCCGCGAATCGTCCGGGCCTCGTTAGAACCCCGCGCCGGGCGCGCCCCAACGCGCTACGGGCGCGGCCCCGGCGGCCGCCGGGGCTGTGCTAGCGTGCCGCCCTCATGGCACCTCGACCGGCAGTCCCCGGCCCACTGACCCGCGAACACGCACT
>JAIOPA010000261.1 GCA_021414165.1 Candidatus Eiseniibacteriota bacterium | reverse complement strand
CGTGCCGCTGTCGCAGACGCGGATCTTCGAGCTGTTGCACGATGCCGGCCTGCCCGAGGGCGTGGTGAACATGGTGCATGGTGGCAAGGACGCGGTGGACGCGATCCTCGATCACCCCGGCGTCCAGGGTGTGTCGTTCGTGGGCAGCTCGCCGGTCGCGCACTACATCTACAAGCGTGGCGCCGAGAACGGGAAGCGCGTGCAGGCGCTGGGTGGCGCCAAGAACTTCGTGCTCGTCATGCCCGACGCCGATATGGCGCGCGCGGCCAGCGTGTCGACCGAGTCGTGCTTCGGTTGTGCCGGCGAGCGCTGCCTGGCGAACAGCGTGGTGCTGGGCGTGGGCGAGGCCTACGACGCGATCCGCACGCGGCTCGTGGATGAGGCCAAGAAGATCGTGGTCGGCAACGGCAGCGAGAATGGTGTCACGATGGGCCCGGTGATCTCGGCCGCGCACCGCGAGAAGGTGCTGGGCTACATCGAGAAGGGCATCGCCGAGGGCGCCACGCTGGCGCTCGATGGCCGCGCCTACAAGAACCCGGCGCACCCCGAGGGCTACTACCTGGGCCCCACGATCTTCACCGATGTGAAGCCCGAGATGACCATTGCGCGCGAGGAGATCTTCGGCCCGGTGCTGTGCGTCATGAAGGCCGACACGTTCGATCAGGCGGTCGAGATCGTGAAGCGTCACGAACTGGGCAATGCCTCGAGCATCTTCACCTCGAGCGGCAAGTACGCGCGCGAGTACCGCTATCGTGTGGAGCCGAGCATGCTGGGCGTGAACATCGGTGTGGCTGCGCCCATGGCGTTCTTCCCGTTCGGTGGCGCGAAGGGCAGCTTCTTCGGCGACCTCAAGGCGCATGGCCGCGACTCGATCGAGTTCTACACCGACAAGAAGGTCGTGATCACGCGCTGGTTCTGATCACCGTCGCACGCAGTCCAGGGGCCGGGAACGCCGCAAGCGTTCCCGGCCTTCTGCTATCCCAACGGATGACGCTGCGCGCCGCGCGCGGAAGCATGTTCACTCTGCCAATGACGCGCGCGCGCATGACAGCCTGTCACGCGTATGCGGGCCGCCACGCAGGCCGAGCTCCGTGTTCTTGCGGATGCACTCGCGGTTCGCCACGGGCGAACGCCGAATACAAAGCACTTACACGCATCGCTCGCATGCGGCTCTGCGTCTGCGCGCGCATGCGGACTCCACCTTTAGGCCACCTGTGCTTGGGGCACATGCATTGCTTTCTGCATACGCGAGTCACGCGAGCGAGTGACGTGCAGGGGAGGACGCGATGCAGGAGCGAGGGGTGGTCAAGGGCACGCTGGGAAGGCAGCCCGGCGTGTGGATGGGCTTCGCACGAGCGTTCCTGATCCTGTGGATCGTCGGCGTCGGGATGGCGCTGGCGAGCTACCTGAAACCCCCGGTCTCGCATGAAGCGACCGGGGACCGGGTGGTGCGAGTGGCTCGCATGGCCGAGTTGAAGATCGGCGAGGCCGTGCTCGTGAAGCACGGCGTGACCCCGTTCTACGTGCTGCGTGTGGACGCGCGCCGGGTCATCGCGCCGTCGGCGGTGTGCACGCACCTGCGCTGCATCCTCGACTACGACGCGGCCAAGAAGCAGATCGTGTGTCCGTGCGATGGCGGCCGCTACGCGCTCGACGGCAAGGTGGTCTCGGGCCCCAAGCGAGCCGCGCTCAAGCTCTACAGCGTCACGATCCGTGACGGGGAAGTGCGGGTCCGCATATGAGCACACGCGTGAGCGTCCGCGACCGGCTCATCGATTGGGCCGAGGAACGGCTGCCCTTGTCGGAGCTGTTCTCGTTCCTGTCACACTTCGGGTTCGTCACCGTGCCGCTCGATACGCGGCAGCCGCTGCGCGCGCTGCTCGCGCACCTCGACCAGTCCGCGATGCCCGATCATGTGCGCGGACCTCAGATCCTGGGCGCGCTCATGGCCATGCTGTTCGGCTTCGAGGCGCTCACCGGTGTCTTGCTGGCGTTCCACTACCGCCCCACGAGCGAGGCCGCGCACGAGAGCACGCTGGCGATCGTGCGTGACATCCCGGTGGGCGGCCTGATCCACGCGTTGCATGCCTGGGGCGCCACACTGCTGGTGCTCGTGGTGGTGCTGCGTCTGGCGCGGTTGTTCTGGGACGGTCTGTGGCGTGCGCCGCGCGAGCTGCTGTGGATGTCGGCGGTCGCGCTGGTGTGGCTGTCGATGCAGTTCAGCTTCACGGGTGGGCTGCTGCCCTGGGACGTGAACGGCTACTGGTCCACGGTGCGCGGGCTCGAGGTGGTGTACGCGCTGCCGCTCGTGGGCCCGGTGCTGTCGTTCCTGCTGGGCGGCCGGGTGATCGGCGAGGACGTGCTCACGCGCTTCTTCGTGCTGCACGTGGTCGTGCTGCCCATGTTCTGGACCGCAGCACTGTACGTCACGTTCGCCACCCTGCGCCGCACCGGGCTCGGGCAGACCACGCTGCAGGTGCCGAATCGCCGCACCACCACCTTCCGCGAGCACCGGCACGACCTGGCGCTCGTCGCGTTGTTCCTGTTCGCCGTGCTCGTGACGCTCGCCGTGCTCGTGCCGTTCCCATTCGGCGCGGCCGCGGATCCCTACTCGACGCCCGCCTCCGCGCGGCCGCCGTGGTACATGGGCGCTGTGTTCGTCGTGCAGGAGCATGTGCCGCTCGGTTCGTGGTTCGTGGGCGGCATTCTTCTGGTGCTCGCGTTCGGGGTCCTCACGCTGCCGTGGTGGGCACCGCGCGCCGAGGCGAAGCTGGGCGAGGCGCGGCTGCGCCTCGCCGGGCTCGCCACCATCGCGGTCTGGCTGGTGCTGAGCCTGCTGGCCGTGCTCCTGGACCGGCCATGACGAACCTGAGGCTGTGCGCCATCGCCGCGCTGCTGGCACTCGCTGCGCTCGGGGCATTCCCGCGCGTCGCTCACCCTCTGGAGCGCGCCGCAGCCGGCGAGCGTTGCGGGACGTGCCATCCCAAGCAGCGCACGCTGCACGAAGAAGGCATCCATGCGCGGGACGGCGTGGGCTGCGTGGGTTGCCATGGTGGCGTGGGGGACGCCACCGAGGCCGCCGCGGCCCACAGCGGCTCGTTCAAGGGCAAGCTCACGCGCGAGGCCGTGCCCGCCATGTGCGCCTCGTGCCACGCCGACGTGAAGGCCATGCGGCCCTACGGGCTCTCGACCGATCAGTATGCGCTGTATCAGCAGAGCGGCCATGGCACCAAGCTGCGCGAGGGCGACCGGCGCGTGGCGGTGTGCTCCGACTGCCATGGCGCACACGACATCCGTTCGCCGAAGGATCCCGAGGCGCGCACGTTCGTGGCGAACATCGCTGCCACGTGTGGCCGCTGCCATGGCGACGCCGCGCTCATCCGCGAGCGTCGTCTGCCCAACGTGCACGCCGAGTACGGCAAGAGCGCGCACGCCAAGGCGCTCATGGCGCATGGTGGCGAGAACGCGCCGTCGTGCGTGACCTGTCATGGCGTGCACAGCGCCGCGCCGCCCGAGACCGGCACGATCCACACCGTGTGCGGCCGTTGCCACGGCGAGCAGCGCGACGCGTTCGCGAACGGCCCCCATGCCGCGGGCATGAAGGCCAAGAACCAGGCCGAGTGCAGCGCGTGCCACGGCTCGCACGAGGTGAAGGCATTCGAGCCGAAGGACGTTCCCCTCGAGTGTGCGCGCTGCCACGCGCCCATGACGAAGGGTGCCATCGTGGGTCGCCGGATCGGCCGTGAGTACGCGGCGGCCGCGGCCCACGTGGAGCGCGCGGCCCAGGCCGTGGCGAAGGCGAGCGCGATCCCCATGCGGACCGAGGATCACGTGGAGCGCCTGGCGGACGCCCGCACGCATCTGGCCGAGGCCCGCGTGGCGGTGCACACGGTGCGGCTGGAGGCGATCGAGGAGCCGTTGCGGCGCGCCGGCAAGGTGGCCGACGAGATCGAGCGCGATCTGCATGACCGCCGCTTCGTGGCGAACACGTGGAAGCTGTTGCTCATCGTGTTCTGGTTCTACGTGCTCGGGACCGCCTACCTGGTGCGCCGGGCGCGCCAAGCGACCGATCAGGGGTGACGCCCATGCGCCGCGTGCTCGACGGCCTGCTCGCGCGGCTCCGCGCCTTGCAGGTGCCGGAGCGCCTTCGCCCGCGCGTGCCCGCGAAGCTCGCGGGGCTCATAACCACGAACCTCGCGGGGCTCGTGCCCACGAACTGGACGCAGTGGGTCGGTCCCCTCGTGGTGCTGGCGATCGGGTTCGCGTTCGTGGCCACGTTCGGCATGGTGCAGATGACGAGCACGCCCGAGTTCTGTAACTCGTGCCACAACATGAAGCCGTACTACCAGTCCTGGAAGAAGTCGAAGCACGCGGGCATCGCGTGCATCGAGTGCCACATCTCGCCGGGTCTGGCGGCCGAGGCCAAGAAGAAGTTCGAGGCACTCTCCATGGTGGCCAAGTACTTCACGGGCACGCAGGGTTCGAAGCCGTGGGGCGAGGTCGATGACGCCGCCTGCCTGCGCTGCCACGAGCGCAGCCTGCTCACCGGCCGCAAGCGCTACAAGACCGCGAGCTTCGATCACCGCCCGCACCTGAGCGAGAGCCGCAACGGTCTGAACCTGCGCTGCACTTCGTGCCACACGCAGCTGGAGCGCGGTGAGCACGTGGCGGTGTCCACATCGACCTGCGCGCTGTGTCACTTCAAGAACCAGCCGATCAACAGCGGCAAGGGTGCGTGCCTCACGTGCCACGAGATCCCCGAGAAGGTCACCACGCGGCAGGGCGTGACGTTCGATCACCGCCAGGTGGACCGGCTCGGCATGGCGTGCGATCGCTGCCACGGCAACGTGGTGCGCGGCGAGGGCAACGTGCCGCGCGAACGCTGCCTCACGTGCCACAATGAGCAGAAGATCCTCGATCGTGCCGACGACATGGTGTTCCTGCACGAGCAGCACACCGAGGAGCACAAGGTCGATTGCCAGCACTGCCATCTCACCATCGAGCACGGCAAGCTGCCCGCCACCGCACCGGCCGCGAGCCATGAGGGCGCGGGTGATTGCCGCGGCTGCCATGGCAGCGGGCACTCGCCGCAGCAGGACCTGTACGCCGGCATCGGCGGCCGCGGCGTGCCCGCCATGCCGAACGCCATGTACGTGGCCGGTGTGACGTGCCGCGGCTGTCATGATCCCGGCACCGAGCGCGCGCTCACGAAGGGCGATCCGCACGGTGGTCCAACCGAGCCCGTGACCACGAAGGCGAGTGCGGCCTCGTGCATGTCGTGCCATGGCCCCGGCTACGGCAAGCTGCACGATGCCTGGAAGAACAGCGTGAACGCGCGTGTCGCGTCGCTCCGCGGCCAGTTGGAGTCGACCGCGCCGGCCATGGGACTCGATGGCCCACAGGCGTGGGAGGACGCGCGCGCCAACTTCCGCTTGGTCGATCGAGGCCGTGGTGTGCACAACATGAACTTCGCGTTCGCGCTACTCGACAAGGCGTTCGACCAGATGAACGAGGCGCGCAAGGTGCGCGGGCTCGGGCCCCTGGCGCGGCCGTGGAAGTTCATGCCCGGCGGATCCAACGCCTGCATCAACTGCCATACCGACATCGAGCAGCAGGCCGGCACGTTCGGCGGTCAGGCGTTCCGCCATGGCTCGCACATGGGCCGCGCGCAGTTGGCCTGCGACGCCTGCCATCGCTCACACGCCGAGCGTGCGCCCGATGAGGTGGTGCGCTTTGGCGAGGACTGCTGCCAGAGCTGTCATCATCGCAATGCGCGTGCGGTCAGTGCCACGGCGTGTGGCAGCTGCCACGGCGACGTGATGCGCAAGGGCACGCCCGGCCCCGGCCGGTTCCTGCATCGCGATCACGACGATGCCGGACTCGAGTGCATCGATTGCCACTCGCTCGCCGGCGGCGATCCGCGCCCGCCGCAGAGCGCGTGCCGCGAGTGTCACGACAAGGGCGTGCTCAAGCGCCGCGTGGCAACGGCCACTCCCGCGACGAGCGGACCCGCGCCTGTGCTGGCGCGGGCCCACGCCTCGCCGTGACGCGCTAGCGGGCCACGACCACCATGCGCACGCCGGGGCGGCGCTTGGCCTGCTCCACGCGCACCCAGTAGACGCCCGGCAGGATCTGCGCGCCGGCGCCGGCGTCGATCGACTGCATGCCGGGTTCGGGGGCGCGCAGCTTGCGCTCGTTCACGAGCCGGCCGCTCACGTCGTACACCTGCACCCGGGCGTCCTCGTGGCCGGGCAGCTCGAGTTGCACGCGCATCGCCGCGCACGCGGGGTTCGTGAGCGCGCGTACGCCGAGCACGTTCGGCAGCGTCGGTAGGCTAGAGGGCGTGCCGGACTCCGCCGCAGGCTCGTCACCGCACTCGCCCTTCTTCTCGCCCAGGCGCGCATTGAGGCCGCGGATGTCCTCGAACCAGCGCCGGATGTACCAACGCTTGGCGTCGGCGGTCTGACCGGGCATGAGCTGCGCGACATCGCCGCGCACCACCTGGATCATGTGCACGCTCGGCGCACTGTCAAAGGTGACCGAGCTGTCCTTCACGATCTTGAAGCCGAGTCGCGTCACGGTGAGCATGCGGTACTGCTCGGTCGAGTCGGCGTGCTCGGGGTCGATGTTGTCGCGCACGCCATCGACGGTCATGGACACGCTCAGAGGCGGTGGGAAGATGACCACGCCTTCGTGCGTGAGCCCGTGGAAGATGTTGTTCACGGTCTCGATCTCGTTCTTGCGCACACTTCCGAAGGCGTACTGCTTGAAGTCCAGCGTCATGCCGTGGAACGTGTAGTCCGCCGTGAGCACCGCATCGATCCCGGCCGAGTTCCGGTCGCGGAACGCCTGCGCGTACGCCTCGATCGCCGAGGCCGGGCCGGTCACCGGTTGCTTGGTGTTCGGGTAGTCGCTCACCGGGTTCGCGTTCGTGAGCGCGGGGAGCAACAGGGCACAGAGTGCGGCAATGACGCGCAAGCCTCGCATGACGGTCTCCAGCCGAGCGCGCCAACGCGCTCGTTGTAACGGGTCGATCTGGTCGGTTCCGGCGCGGGCCTGCCGCGCGCGAGGGGGTGCGCGTAGGCTAGCAGAAAGGCCCCGCCGGATGGGGATCCGGCGGGGCCCTGCGCAAACCGAGGCTGGGCTAGACGCGGCGCTGGCCTTTGATTCGGTGGAACTCACGCACGAATGCCCGCGCGTCCAACTCGCTGAACGCCCGCGTCAGCGGCTCGTCGTCGATGTCGAAGCCCTGGAACAGCCGCTCGCCATCGACCGTCGTGAAGACCAGTTCGCCGTTCTTGTACTCGACGTCCTCGAGCTGCGCGACCGGCACCTCGGCGCTGTGCTTGAGCAGCACGCGCACACCCGCGACCACCGCGGACTTGATCGCGGCGCCGAACGGGTTGCTCTCCTCGTCCGTGTGCGCGTCGTCGAGTTCGCGCTCCACGTCGCGCATGGCGGCGTCCGACAGCTGGAACGTGACCGTGCCGCGCGTGAGCAACAGCGCGACGTGGCCATTGCGGCTGGTCGTGTGCCAGTGCGCCAGGCGCGAGTCGCGGCGCGGCGCCCAGCGCGCGGGCGAATCCAGATCGCCGATGCTCACGCCCTCGCACGAGTGCGAGCGGGAGTGGGCATGGGCGAGCGGGGCGGCGAGCAGTAGTGCAGCGGCGGCGAGACGGATGAACGTGCGCATCGGGACCTCCTTGCGGCGGGGCTTGCGGGTGCTGCGGATGTCCGGTTTACGCAAGGCCGCC
>JAIOPA010000260.1 GCA_021414165.1 Candidatus Eiseniibacteriota bacterium | reverse complement strand
GCGGCCGGCATCGTCGAGCGACGCGCGGTCCTTCTCGGCCGCCTCGCGCACCGCGGAGAACCGCGAGTCGAGCGCCGACAGGATGGCCTCGGCCTCGACACCGGCCGTGCGCGAATCCTCGAGGAACACGAGCTGCTCGTCCTCGTACGACAGCGAGCTGACGCCAAAACCCGGTGCGGCCCACAACGAGCGCACCACACCCAGCCACACCTCGCGCTGCTCCGGGAACCAGCGCACGAAGTAGAGCCCGGCCCGCGCGCGATCGCTCGGCTCGGACTCGAGATCCATGGTGACCTTCTGCACGAAGCGTCCGAAGCGGCCCTTCAACTGCGGCTCGTACGCGATGTGCTGCGCCAGGAACTTGCGGATGGTGGCGAGGTTCGTCTTGTGCGGCTTGCGCACCTCGAACGCGGGCAGCGGCGGCGCGCCGGCCGGCACGGGCGCCGTATCGACGGCGTCGTCGCCCGTGTTGACCGCGGCCTTCTTGCCCTCGGGCGCCAACCGGTAGAACTGCTCGAACGCGCGCGAGTGATCGATGCGCGGGTCCTTCTCGCAGGCCGGCTTGCCCTTCTTCCAGAACGTCGTCCATTCCTTCGCGGCCACCAGATCGGCGCTGATCAGGAACAGCTTCAAGCGGTTCGCGTCCGCGCCACCACCCAGACACTTGAGCGCCGCCACGATCATGCTGGCGTGCTCCTCGGTGCGCATGCGCGCGACCTCGGTGGGGTTGGTGAAGCGCATGAGGCGGATGTCGTCGTCGTCCACCGGCGTGAGCGTGCGGCGCGCCGCCGTGTACGGCATCTTGTGGCCCTTGGACTTCATGAAGTCGACCACGATCGTGACCGTGTCGTTGCTCACGATGCGGCCCGGACCGAAGCCGTCATGCAGCACGCCACGACCCGGCGCGAGCGACGAGATGGTGTCGAACGCCTCGATGGCCTTGGGCAGCGGCGTGTCGGCATCGAGCAGACCCGACTGCTGGATCGCCTCGTCGACGTTGGGCACGTTCTTGCCCGGGCCCTGCTTGAGCGCCTCGGTCACGGCCTCGCGGAACTCCTCGGCGGCATCGTCGCCATTGGCCGTGGTGGCCAGCGTGACGACGCGGCGCAGCGGCTCGAGCGCCTCACCGGCGCGGCCCGACTTGGCCAGACCCGTCGCGGCGATCGCCGCGATACGCGCGGCTTCCTTGAGCGTGCCCTTGCCCGCCAGCACCGGGATCGCGGCGGCCACGTGCACCAGGCCCTCCCAATCGTCGTGCTTGGCGAGTTCCTTGGCGGCGGATTCGAGTTCGGCGGTCATGCCGGCCTCGGCAAAACGGGGTGCGAGATCGCCGAGCAGCGCGCGGCGGTCATCGCCGCGACCGGCATCGCCCAGGCGATCGGCGAGCTTCATGGCCAGCTCGAGGTCCTCGGGCATGATCGCCCAGGCGCGCGACAGCGCGTCGAGCCGCGCGGGATCCTTGCCCAGACCTTCGTGCGCCTGCACCAGCAGTCGCGCGGCGGCCTGCGTGTTCATGAGGCTCAGCGAGCGCTCGGCAATGGCAGCCAGGACTTCCCACTTCTTCTTGGCGGCGACCTTCTCGCCCAGCGCGAGCAGCGTCTGCTGAGCGCGCTCGACCTCGGCATGAAGGGCACAGACGGCGGCGAGCAGATAGTAGACGCCCCATGAAGCGGCGGGCT
>JAIOPA010000259.1 GCA_021414165.1 Candidatus Eiseniibacteriota bacterium | reverse complement strand
GCCGTCGCGCCCGGCACGGCGCAGCGACTCCGATGCGATCGCGCTCACCAATCCCACGAGCCCGAGTGACTCCTGATGGATATCGCGGCTCGCCTTGCGCGAGAACAAACCCATGCACGGCACGCCCGAGGGCGAGAGCCGCGACTGCAGATACTCGCGCGTGTCGTTGGCCGAGAAGCGCGCGAGCGGCACATGCACCGACAGTCGTGCGCGCAGGTCGCGCATGGCGGGCGACTCGAGCCGCGTGGCAAAGGCCGGCGCGCCGACCAGCAGCACCTCGAGCGGGCACTGGCGTGCGGCAGCGGCATCGGCGATGCGGCGAAGCTCCAACAACTGCGCGTCGTCCAATCGATCGGCGTCGTCGGCGATGATCACCGCCACGCGACCGGCCGCCGTGGCGTTGGCGAGTGACTGCATGAGCGATTCGGTCGCGGCAGCGGTGCTGGCGTACGCGGCATCGGCGCCATCGAACAACGGCACGAGTGCGGCGGCCATGTCGGCGGCGAGCGGCGCGGGCGCGGGCAGCACGGCCGGCGTGGCGCGATCGGCCAGGCGTTCGACCCATTCCGCCGCGAGCCAGCTACGGCCCGTACCCGCATCGCCCGTGAGCAGCACGAACGGCGCGCGTGCGCCGAAGCCGTGCAGCAGCGGCGGCAACGCCGCGCGTGCAGGCGCGGTGGCGATGAACGGATGCGACGCTTCGTCGCGTTCGGTTTCGGCGGACACAGTGGGGCTTCCCGGACTGGATGGGGTGATACGCCGGGGCGGTGGGTTCGCCCGGGCGACACTCCGGTTATCGGCCGGGAGGGCCCGCGGGTTCAGTGGGGGCTGGGGGGCGCCGGGAGCTGCGCGGTCAGGCCTTGAGGCTCGCCGCGTAGTGCATGCGGGCCCAGGCGGCCATGGCGCGGGCGCCGGCCTCGAGCGACGTGGCGTCGGCGGCGAACACGCTGCGGAACGCGCGGTCGTCGGCCACGAACGGGGTCTCCCACTGGTAGCCCATCTCGGCCAGCTCACGCAGCATGGGCACGAACAACGCGAGCCCCTTGAGCATGAACCCCGGGATCGCCTCGATCTTCAACTCATGTCCGAGCGCCGAGCCCAGGCGTTCGATCATCGCCCGCGTCGGTTCGGCGGGTGCGGCGGGCAGCATCCACCAGCGGCCATACGCGTCGTCGTTGGCGCTGCCCAGCGTGGCGAGTCCGGCCGCCACGTCGTGCGTGTAATGGTAGGTGTGGGGCGTATCGAGCTTGGTGAGCGTTTGCGCCTTGGCGCTGCCGATGGCCTTGGGCATGAACGCATCGCCGAAGTAGGTCTGCGTGGCGCCGGGCCCATAGAAGTCGCTGGCGCGCCCGCACGTGATGCGCGCGTCGCCCTTGCGA
>JAIOPA010000258.1 GCA_021414165.1 Candidatus Eiseniibacteriota bacterium | reverse complement strand
AGCGCCAGCGGGAACCACAGCACCTGCTCGATCGGCCCCGCCACGTGGCGCGCGAGCCACGACACCGGCCGGCCATCGAATGCCGCGCTCGAGGCCGAGTAGCTCCATAGCATGGCGGCCACCGACGCGGCGGCGTGCGCCAACGTGACTCCGGCCAGCGTGAGCGCGCGGCGCATGCGCGAGGCCCCGGCGGGTGCTACCCGCTCCGGGGCCACAGGCTGGCCACTCGCCAGCGGATCTCGTCGCGGACCTCGCGGAACTTGGCGAGCCGCTCGGCCTCGGGCGCAGCCGAGGGGTCCGGCAGCGGCCAGTGCACGCGCCGCACGTCGCCCGCCAGCGCGGGGCACGACTCGTCGGCCTCGCCGCACAGCGTGACCACCGTGTCACAGTCGCGCCACGGCACATCGTCCAGATGCTTCGACGACTGCGTGGTGAGGTCGATGCCGATCTCCTTCATGACCTCCTCAACACCACCACGTTCGCAGGCGCCATGGCGTGAGCAAAACCCTCGGCCATCTGGCTGCGCGACGAGTTGTGGATGCACAGGAACAACACGCTCCCGGGCGGGCGCGTGATGAACGCAGCAGGGCGCAGCTCTTGCGGGGTCATGCGTACGTCCTCACTTGGACGACATCATGCTCTTGTAGATGCGTGCCGCGGCGACACCACCCAGCATGGGGGCGACCCAGTACACCCAGTGGTTCGTCCACACACCGCTCGCGCACGCAGCGCCGAACGCGCGGGCCGGGTTCAGCGCGCCGCCCGTGAGCGGCCCACCCACCAGGATGCACACGAACAGCGTGATGCCGATGCCGAAGCCGCCGATGCGCGGCGCGCGCTCGTCCACGGCCGTGCCCCACACCGCGGTCACGAGCAGGAACGTCATCACGAACTCGAGCAACAGCCCCTGCCCCACCGACACGTTGGCGGCCAGCATGGGCACGCCGAAGTGCACCAGTTCGCCGGCCTCACCGGGCACCACGGCGCGCAGCAGGAAGCTGGCGGCAATGGCGCCGATCAGCTGCGAGAGCCAGTAGGTGACCGCCGAGGTGATCGACATGCGGCGCGTGACCACGAACCCCAGCGTGACCGCGGGGTTGAAGTGCGCGCCGGACCACACGCCCAGGGCCGAGATCATGGTGGCCAGCACCAAGCCATGCGCGGCGGCAATCACCAGCAGGCTGTTCCCGCCGGTCGACTGCTGCATCACGATGCTGCCCTGACCGATGAAGCACAGCGCGAACGTGCCGAGGAACTCGGCCCAGTATGACTTCGGTCCCTGATCCATCACACCCCCAAGTGTGGTACGTGCGGCCTCCGTGCGGACACGGACAGTTCGCGCGGCACGCTAGCGGCGCGGCCCTGCGGCGTCAACGCCGGGGCGGCCGCCGGGGGGCGCGAGCGAATCGCCCCGGAGCGAGCACATGTGCCAACCCCGTGCGGCCTAGCTGGGCAGCGACTGCTGGCGGCGCAGCAGCTCCTCCATGAGCTTGGCGCTCTTGGCGGCCTGGCTGGCGTGGCAGTTGTTGAAGAACAGGTAGGTCTGCTTGGCCTGCTTGGCCATCTCGGTGAGCTTGCCCATCCACTGCATGAGCTCGGCCTCGCTGTAATCGTGGTCGTATCGGAG
>JAIOPA010000257.1 GCA_021414165.1 Candidatus Eiseniibacteriota bacterium | reverse complement strand
CTCGTGCGCCAGAAGGCCGAGGTCGAGAACCGTTGGAACGAGGTCGACAATCAGCTGCAGCGCCGCAACGACCTCATCTCGAACCTGGTCGAGACGGTGAAGGGCGCGGCCGGCCAGGAGCAGGCCGTGTTCGGCGAGATCGCCGCAGCGCGTGCCGCCATGGCGGGCGCCAAGTCGCCGGAGCAGAGCATCTCGGCCGCGCAGGGCATGGACAGCGCGATCGGCCGGCTGCTCGTGGTGATCGAGAACTACCCGCAGCTGCGCAGCATGGAGTCGTTCACGCAGCTCATGGACGAGATCGCGGGCACCGAGAATCGCATCGCCGTGGCGCGCAATCGCTATAACGATGGCGTGAAGGACTACAACATCTCGGTGCGCAGCTTCCCAATGAACCTGTTCGCCGGCATGTTCGGATTCAAGGAAGCGCCGGGCTATCCGGTGCCCGAATCGGCGAAGGCGGCCCCGAAGGTCGACTTCTCGGGGATCAACAAGAAGTAAGCGCAGGTCACGGCAACAAGACGGCGCCCGGTGGGAGTTCCCGCCGGGCGCCGTTCGCTTTGCAGCATGGTGGATCAGTCGTGCGCCGACTCGAATGCCTCGGGAAAGCCCTCGCGCAGATCGGGGTCCACGATGATGCCGAGCCACTCGGCCGTCGTGCGCCAGGCCTCGTACGCGCTGCGGCCACCCAGACGAAGCGCCTGGAATCGCAGCCCCGCCGCGACCAGTCGTTCCCCACGATCGCCCTCGATGCGGCCCTCGGCCACCTCGGCCGCGCGCGCCATGAGCTCACACAGCTGACGCATGCGCGGCGTGGGATCGCCCTCGGCGAATGCCGCCAGCGCCTCGCGGCCCGCATCGATCCAGCCCCACGGCCCGATCTCCCACGCCAGCGCCAACTGCGCGCGGCCGGCATCGGACAACTCTGCGCGTTCGGCGAGCGGCCACAGACGATCGCGCGTCTCGCGCAGCGCCTCACGCCGGCGCGGATCGCCGGCGGCATGCGCCACGAGCAGTGCGAGCGCGCGATCCTGCTGCACGCGAAAGCGGCGCGCCGTGGCGCGCACCGGCGCGGCCAGCGTGGCCAGCGCCTGCAACCGCTCGAGCACGGCCGGCGCGAAGCCGCCGCCATCGGCGCGGTCCTCGCACACGATCACCGCCTCCACACCCTCGGCGCCCGCGAGCACCGCGAACAGCGCGACGCCATGAGCCGCGAACGCACCGGCATCGGCTGCGGCATCTCGACTGCGCTCCAGGTCCTCGCGGCGCAGCGGCCGCGCCAGCGTGCGCGCGAGCGTCAGACACTCGGCATCGCGTGCGAAGACGCAGCGCTCCCAACGCTCCAGCAGATCACCGCGCACGGCGCTCACACGGAACGTGGCACCCGAAGGCGTGAGCAATGCCGCGCTGCGCGCACCGGTGCGCTGCACCACCTCGAGCAATAGCCGGGCGTCGAGCGATTCCAGATCGAGCGTGCGCAGCAACCCTTCGGTGACGCCGCCCACCAACGTGCGCAACTCGCGTTCGCGCGACGCCAACTCACGCGCGCGGCCGGCATCGGCCTCGAGCCGGCCCAGGTCGCGCTCCAACTCGGCGCTACGGCGGCGCTGGCGCTGCGACTCTCGGCCGCGCGCGACCATGCGGTTCAGGCGCGCCACCAGCTCCTTGGGCGAGAACGGCTTCTCCACCAGGTCATCGGCACCATGCGCAAGTGCCTCGATGCGTGAGTCCACGTCGCACTTGGCCGCCAGCAGCACGATCGGCACCTCGCCGGACTCGGCATCGCGGCGGATCGCGGAGCACAACTCGAGTCCGCTGCGGCGCGACAGATGCACGTCGGCGACCACCAGTTGCGGACGCTCGGCGATGACTGCGCGCAGCGCGTCCTCGCCGTCGAACGCCATCCAGACGCGAAAGTGATTCGCCTGCAGCGCGAACGACAACAGATCGGCCAGCTTGGCGTCGTCGACCGCGACCAGCACCAACGGTGCGGGCTCGTTGCGCGGCACCCCGGGCAGCCGCGGGATCACGCGCGGTCCGCCGGACGCAGCGCGCCGACGAGCGCCTCGATCGCACCCTTCGCGAACGGCTTGCGCAGCGCGCGCGGGATGCCGCACTCGCGCACGACCTGCTCCTCGGCGGTATCGCGCGGCAGCGCGACCAACTCGAAGCGCTCGGCGGTCACCAACTGGCGCGCGACCAACTCTCGCAGATGTTCGCGGCCACGCGCATCGGGCAGCGCCACATCCACGAACACCGCTCCATAGCCGCCTTCTTCGAGCGCCTTCCACATGTCGGTGGCACGCTCGACCATCTCGACCAGCCAGCCCTGCGATTCGAGCACGCGCGCAATGGCCAAGCGCGCCACGAGCGAGTCGTCGGCGATGAGCGCGCGTCTCGGCGCTCGCGTAGCGCGCACCGGCGCAGGCTCGGCAGGAGCCGCCGTGACCACAATGGGCGTGGGCGGCGCGGGCGGAGCAACGGGCGGTTCCAGTGTGGCGACCGGCGTGGGCTCGAGCACCACGACCTTGGGTTCAAAGCTCGGCACCGTTGGCCGCGGATGCGACAGCGGACGCACGTGATCACGGCCCAGCACGAGCAGTTCGGGCACGGCCGGCGCCAGACGCGGCGACGGTTCCACGAACTCCACCTGCGGCGCGGACACCACGGTCATGACCGTCTCGTGCACGACCGGAGCATGCGGCGCGGCGACCGGCTCGGGCGCAGCTGCCGCCGGAGCAGCGGCCTGTGCGTCGCGCTGTCGCGGCCGCGTGGGCGGTGTGACCAACGGTGGCACATCGCGCAGCGCTTCCTCGGGCGCCACGACCCACCAGGCCTCGCCATCGGACGTGTAGATGCACAGCCGCACACCGGGCATCTCGTCGGGGCCCATGGCAGGCTCCGGTGCAGCGAACACGCGCCACACGATGTGATCGAGGTGCAGCCACGCGTGCTGCAGACCCTGTGCGAACAGAACGGCCGGACGCTCGCCGGTCGCGCGCGCGAGCGGCGACCACGGATCGAGCGAAGGCTCCGCAAACCCGGCGCGCGCGGACTCCGTGGCCAGGCGCAGCTGCGCCACGGCGTGCCAAGGCAACGCCAGCGCCAGCCCGCCCTGACGCGCGAGCAGATACGCGGGCCGGTCGGTGTGCAGCGGCACGCGGATCGCCCACCGGCCATCGCCCGCCGGCAGCAACGCGCCACCCGTGAGTGCGAGCACCGCACCCGCAGGCGCGAGCCCGGGTTCGTGCTCGGCGCGCAGTCCAATGGTGACCACCGCGTCCTGCAGCGAGATGCGCAGCGCGCCGGTGGCGCCCGCGCCCAACCAATCGAGTGCTGCGCGCAAGCCGGCCGCGACCGGCAGTGCGAGCCGGCAGCGCTCGAGCAGCGCGCGATCATCGACCTCGAGGTCGGCGAGCAACTCGGCCAGCGACTGCACCGAGACCGGCGGCGCGGGCTCACCCGGCGGCACGGCCCACGACTGCTCGCTCAGGAGTCCGGCCAGCGCACCGAGTTCACGATCGGCATCGGTGAATGCGGCAAGCGTGCCCTGTGCGGCGGTCTCCGTCGCCAGACGCGACAAGCGCTCGAGCGCGTTGCTCACGTCGGCCGGTGGCTGCAGCGCATGCACGCGGCATACCTCGAGCAATGCCACCAGGCCCTCGAGCTGCAACAACTCGGCCACATCGTGCGCGGCATTCCAGGCCACGGCCGCCGGCTCGTTCGCCGCGGCGAGCACGCCCTCGATGGCCGCGGCGAGCCCGCGCGCGATCTCGCGCACGTTCGGATCTCCGTGATCATGCGGGGCGATCATGGCTGCTGCTCCTCGCCCGGACGTGCAGCGGGAGGCGCGGCCTCCTCGGGCGCGGCGAGCGGTGATTCGTCGATGGCGCCTTCGATGAGCCGAAGCTCATGAGCCAATGCTTCCTGTGCTTCGCCGACCGGCGCCAGCCGCACGACCATGGCCTGCGCATCGGAGGCATTGGTGCCCAGACGGCGCGCGAGTCGCTCGGCCACGCTGGACGCCTTCTCGGTCGCGGTGGAGACGCGCTCGCCCTTCGCGGTGGCGTCCTGGACCATCTCGAGCACGCGTTCCATGAGACGCTGGGTATCCGCGCCGCGCACCGGCTGCTGCGGCGAGGCGGGCAGCGACGCGCTCATGGTGGCGAGCGCACGTTCGCGCGCCTCGCGCATCCCGGCGTTCGCGGCTTCGACCGCGTCGCTGATGTCCTCGGCATAACGCTGCGTGCGCGTGGTGGCTTCGCGCACATCGAGCGCCAGCTGCTTCAACTCCTCACCGAACTCGGCCGGCGTGGCCGAACCCGAGATGCCCTGGATCGCGATGAGCGTGGCGCGATTCGCCAGGCGCTGCACCTGCTCCGACACATCCTGCACGCGCTGCAACCCACGCCCGAGCGCCGCCACACTCGACGACGACGCCTCGACCAACTCCTCGAGCGCCTGACGCGCGCGCTCCGCCATGGGATCGCCAGCATCGACCGGTGCCGCGGTCGCGGCCGCGAGCCCGGCGTGCAGCTCGCCTGCGAGCCGTGCGAGTTCGCGCACCGACGTCTGCAGCGACGTGGCCTCCACGAAACCGCGCTCGGCCTGCGAAGCCGCCTCGGCGGCATCGGTGATCACCGCCGACAGATCACCGGCCAACTGGCGGGCGACCTCGCGGTTCTGCTCATCGATGAGCGCGCGGCGCTGCAACGCGTGACCCAAAAGATCACCGGTCGCCGTGACATCGCCCTCGGGCAACTGCGGGCGCTCCCACTGCTCGGTCTGCTGCCAGTGCTCGATGCTCGCCTGCAGCACCATGAGATGTTCGCGCGTGCGCTCGAGATCGGCGATCGCACGGGCCTCGCGATGCCGCCGCTCGAGCAGGTCCTGCGCGGCGTCGCCGAGCGCACTGAGTTCGCCCCAGCCGTCGCTCGCCGGCAGATCACGCAGTTCGGCCGCGCGGTTCGAGACCAGGCCCACCAGCACGCCCTGCAGATGACCCACGACGTGATGATCCATCCACAACGCGAGCGCCAGCCCCACGAGCAGCGCGGCGCAGGCGATGCCCGCGAGCCAGGCGTACATGAGCGGGTCGGCCGGCGTGAGACCCGGCGAGAACGTGAGCCACAGCGTGCCCACCGCGGCAATGAGGCCGCCGGACAAACAGGCGAGCCACAGCCGCAGCTTCAAGCCGGGGCCGATACGGGGACGATCTGACGGATCTGGGAGCGACTCGGGTTCGCGGGGCATGGGGGCGTGGGGACCGCAATCGGGGATGGGCGTGAGCGACCGCACAGATTCGCAAGGGCACGCGACGAGCTTCGTGGGGGGAGTCCGGACCGCGTGGGTATCCACATTGCATCACGCAAGGGGTGTGCCCCGCACGTGTTCCTTTGTATTCACTTCCGGTTGCCGTTGCCACTGCGTGGCGTGACCCACCGCGGAGCCCGTGGCTCATGCAATCCGCACGCCTGGCCCGGCCCCGGTCCTGCGCCGCTATCCCGCTGCGTCGCAATCGCATCGCGCGATCGCACATGGCAAACGCTTTGCGAGGACTGGAAGAGAGATTGCGTCCTGCATGCGTCGGACGCGGCCGGAGCGCGACACTGCCGCCGCGCTCCAAAGTGCAATGCGGCAGCGCCGGATCGGGGCAGAAGCCCCGGACGTTCGGGTGCATAGCCCCGAAGTCACAGTGATTTCAGGCGTTCGGGGCCACGCCTCGGGAGCGCCAACGGCGGCCCATCCCCCATCCCGACGCAGGGAATCCACATCGACCCCCTGTGGAGAAGCGTGGCACAACCGATGCTCCGTATCTCCACTAGAGGAGCAGGCACCTGTCCAGGTGTCAGGACGCCGCAGACCCCACCGTTGCCGAGGCAGCCATGAACCCCCGTCAATACGTCGATCTCAAGGACAGCAGCCGGGACCTCCAGCCGACGTATTACTTCATGATCAACTGCCTGCTCTACAGCCGCATGGAGACCGGGTTGGTCTCGAACGCGGACTGCTACGACGAGGACGTGAACGTCTACCTGGCGCACCTGCTGCACTCGTTCATCAATCCCGAGTACGTCGAGCAATCGCGCAAGTTCCTGTCCAAGTACGACGCCGATGTGTTCAAGCGGCTGTCGGGCTCCACGGACGCGCGGCTCAAGTACCAGATCTTCAAGACCAACGCCGACTTCCTGTTGGTCTCGATCGGCATCTTCGATAACCCGGCCATGGCCGGCGCGATGCGCGCGCGCGTGCAGCCGAACGAAGAGGCCTACATCGGCCGCGGCAAGACGTACTACCACTTCGCGTACACCTACTCGCAGCAGATGCACCGTAAGAACGCGGGCGTGTCCGACGTGCTCGAGAAGCTGTCGAACGGCTTCGAGAAGTACCTGCGCATCCTGTCGCACATGCGCGGCGAGTACCTGGATCTCGCGAGCCGACTGTCACGCGGCGAGGTGTATCACCTCGAGCGCTCGGTCGATGAGTACGCGCAGCAGGAGTTGTTGCGCACCAAGCAGGACGAGTTGCTCGAACTGTTCACCGCGTGGCGCGAGCATCCGGACGCCGCGATCCAGGAGAACCTCGAGCGCGTCGTGGGCGAGATCAAGGCCATCGATCCCGGCTTCAAGTTCGAGCTGCCGGCCCGCTAGACCTCACCGTCATATCCGATCACCCCGGCCCCGGC
>JAIOPA010000256.1 GCA_021414165.1 Candidatus Eiseniibacteriota bacterium | reverse complement strand
CACGAGACGTCCTCGCCGATCTTCTCCTTGAGCGCGGGCGACACGTGGCCGGTGAGGAACGCGATGCGCCAGATGCCCGGGTGCGGCCACTGGATGAGCACGACCTTCCGGAACGTCTCTTCCTTCTGGTTCAGGAACGCCTCGCCCAGCGACTTGGTGGAGCCGTACACGATGCCCACGCCCGGGATGCGCGTGAGCAACCGGTCCCACAGCTTGGCGAGCGGGCCTTGTCCCACGCGCGTGGCGATGAAGCCCACGACGAGCAGCAGCAGACCGGTGGCCACGAGCCCGATGCCCGGGATGCGGTGATAGTCGAGCGCGGCGAAGCGCAGGTACTGGCCCAACAGGTTGTCGACCCAGTTGAGCAACCGGTAGAGCACCCAGAACGTGATCGCGGTGGGTGCCAGCACCAGGAGCCCCGTGAGGAACCAGGTGCGGACGCGGCCAGCGAACGTGTGACGCTGCGGATCGTGCGAGGGAGTCATGCGCGGAATCTAACCGCTGCGCCGCGTGCGGTGAAGTAGGCGCGACTTGGCGCGAGACCTGGCGGGGCGTGCGCGTTCCGGCGATGCGGCGGCAGCCTTGCGCCGCGGCTTGGCCGCAGGCGGTGCGGCCGCCTTGGCCGCCGCGCCGGCGGCACGCACGAGCACGGCATCGAACGCGCGCACCTGCGCAGTCGCCAGCGCCAGCGCGGCCTCTTCACGTGCCCGCATCCGCTTCCGCTCGCCGGCCTTCATGTGGTCGTGCCCACACAGGTGCAGCGCGCCGTGGATCACGAGCCGCGCCAGCTCGGCGCCCTCGCTCACGCGGTAGCGCTGGGCCTGCACGGTCACTCGCTGGACGCCGCTCCTCGGCGGTGAGCACGAGCCGGATCAGGGCGCGGAGCGGTGGTCCCAGAGGGCGAAGGCTTGAAACTGCATCGAGCGTGATGGCCATGCCGCGATTGTCGCAGCGACACGCGTGCCCTGCCAGTCCGCAGCGCATCGACTTATACTGCGGCCACCCGACCATCCGGGTTCCCGCTCAGGTCTCACGGAGGCCATGCATGCAACGCCGCATCGCCAGTTTCGGTCTCGCTCTCCTGGTCCTCGGCCTCACTGCTTGCGAGCGCACGGGAGACGCGCCCGGGTCCGCCTTGAATGCCCCGTCGGCCCCGACCCCGCAGGAACTCGCGAATGCAACGTACATCGGGCTCTCGATCGTACCGGACACCGTGAGGCTGGTCGCGGGCGAGTGGGAGGGCCGCGATGAAGGCGGGCCAATGCGCGCGAGCGTCACGCTCCTCGCGACGCCGCCACTCGTCGGGGACCTGACGCGCGATGGCAAGCCCGACGCCGTCGCCGCACTCCGTGCCAGCGGCGGCGGGTCCGGCTCGTGGACGGAGTTCGCGGTGATGTCGCGCGAGCCAGCAGGGCTGGTCACGAAGGGCACGGCCCATCTGACCGACCGCGCGCAGATCCGCTCGCTCCGGCTGCAGGGCGACACGCTCGTGGCGGATGTGATCGAGGCCGGCGAGACCGATCCCTCGTGCTGCCCGGGCGACCTTGCGACCCACCGCTGGATCATGAAGGGCGGCAAGCTTGAGCCCGTGGCGCACATCCGCTCAGGACGGCTCACGAGCGCCGTGCTCGTGGGAACGTCGTGGACGCTTGCCGAGTGGAACCGTGATGAACCGGCTCCCACCGGCGTCCCCTTGCAACTGGTGTTCACCCTGAATGGCGCGAGGGGACAGGCGGGCTGCAACTCGTTCCGTGGGAGCTTCCGCGGCGATGACCTGGGCGCGCTCACGTTCGGCCCGCTCGCCTCGACGCGAAGAGCCTGCCCACCGGCCCAGATGGAAGTCGAGACCCGATTCCTCAAGGCACTGGCGAACGTGCAGTCGTTCGGCTTCTCGGCTGGAAGGCTCACGCTCGCGGTCCAGGGCACGGACGGGATGGCCTGGATGAGCTTCTCGCCGGCCTCCGAGCCCACCCTCTGACCCACACGATTCCCTCCCGCTCGGGGTCGGCACGACCGATAACCGGGCGGGGCGCCCCTTGTGGCCCATTCCAGTACCGTGCTACGCCTTGCCGGTCGCGGTTCCCTGACCGCGCCACACAAGGAGGTGTGCTCCGATGAGTGATGCGCTGGCAACTGCTTCTCGCCCGGCACGACCCTGGTTGTGGGTCCCCACGCTGTACTTCACGCAGGGGCTCGCGTACATCCTGATCACGGTGCTGTCCGTGTTCATGTACAAGAAGCTCGGGCTCGACAACGAGCACATCACACTGCTCACGAACCTCGTCGGCCTGCCGTGGACGTTCAAGCCGCTGTGGTCGCCGTTCGTGGACATGATCGGCACGCGCCGCAACTGGGTCTGGATCATGCAGCTCGGCACCGCCGGCGCACTGGGCCTGCTGGCCGCGAGCCTCGCGGGCTCGAACGTGGTGGGCATGACCACCGCCGTATTGGTGATCGCGGCCGCCTCGGCCGCCACGCATGACATCGCCGCCGACGGGCTGTACCTGCTGGCGCTGCGCGACGAGCAGCAGAAGGCGTTCGTGGGCGTGCGCACGGTGTTCTTCCGCGTGGCCATGTTCGCGGGCAATGGCCCGCTCGTGATCCTGGCCGGGCACCTCGAGACCAGCATGGGCAACCCCGAGAAGGCCTACACCACGTTCTTCTCGCTCATGGCGGGGCTCATGGTGGTGTTCGCGCTCTGGCACCTGTTCGCGCTGCCGCGCCCCGAGGCCGACCGCCCCGGCGAGGTGCGCGACGCCAACGCACGCGTGCAGGCGTTCTTCGGCACGTTCGCGTCGTTCTTCGCCAAGCCGGGCATCGTCATGAGCATCGTGTTCCTGCTCGTGTACCGCCTGGGCGAGGCACTGCTCCTGAGCGTGGCCAAGCTGTTCATGCTGGACCCGGTCGCCAAGGGCGGCTTGGGGCTCACCACCGAACAGGTCGGCGTCATCTATGGCGTGTGGGGCATCATCGCGCTCCTGGCCGGCGGCCTGCTGGGCGGCGTGCTCACGTCCAAGCATGGGCTCAAGCGTTGGCTGTGGCCCATGCTGTTCGCCATCCACCTGCCCGATGCCGTGTTCCTGTACCTGGCGCACGCGCAGCCCACGAACCACATGATCGTGCAGGCCTGCATCATGGTGGAGCAGTTCGGCTATGGCTTCGGGTTCACCGCCTACCTGCTGTACATGATGCAATTGGCGCGCGGCGAGCATCAGACCGCGCACTACGCGATCTGCACCGGCTTCATGTCGCTCGGATTGCTGCTGCCGGGCGCCTATAGCGGCAAGATCCAGCAGGCCATGGGCTACCCGGACTTCTTCCTGCTCGTGCTGGCTGCCACGATCCCGAGCTTCCTGGTCGCGACGCGCATCCGCATCGACGACTCGCACTCGAAGGCGTGAACCCGCCCGCCGGTCGCGCACACCCGAGCTGGCTCGCGGCCAGCCTCGTGATCGCGGCCGGCGTCGCGTTGCGGCTGCTGGGCATCACGCACGGCCTGCCCGAGTTCACCGACGAGGCCGCCCCGTTCCGCTGGGCGCTCGCCATGTGGGCGCATCCGGGCGGCGCGATCGATGCGAACCCGCATCACTTCATCTACCCATCGCTCACGCTGTACCTGCATCTGGCCGTGCAGCGTGCGCATGCCTTCTTGGGGCAACTCGCGGGCGTGTGGCCACAACCGGCCGACTACCATCTGGCGTTCGCGCTCGATCCCACGCCCATGGCGATCGCCGCGCGCGCGGTGGGCGTGGCGGCCGATGGCGTGACGCTATGGGTGCTGGTGCGCATCGGTGAACGGCTCGCGCCGCGCGCAGGGCTGGTGGCCGCGGCGGCCTATGCGTTGTCGCCGCTCGCCATACCGGTGGCGCACGATGTGTTCACCGACCCCGTCATGCTGGCGTTCTCGTTGCTGGCGCTCGATCGCATGCTCACGCTGTCGGCCGAGTCGATGAAGCGCGACCTCGTGCTGGGCGCGCTGTTCATGGGACTCGCGATCGGCAGCAAGTACACCGCGGCCGTGCTGCTGCTGCCGTTCGTGCTGTCGTGCGTGAACGCGCTGGGCATGCGGCGCGGACTCGTGGCGGCGGCCGCGGGCGGAGTCGGCTCGCTGCTCGTGTTGGCCGCTACCACGCCATACGCGCTCATCGATCGGGCCGCGTTCCTGCGCGACGTACGGTTCGACCGCGTGCTGGCCAGCGAGGGCCTGCTGGGCGCGACCGGCGCGTCGAGCGGCTGGGGCTCGCTCCTGTCGCTCTCGCACGACCTGGCACTCCCCGGCGCGTTGCTCGCGCTGCTGGGTGCGGCCATGGCCGTGGTGCATGCGAAGCAGGATCGCCGCGCGCTCATCGTGCTGGCGTGTGCGCTGGCGTTCCTGGCGCCCGTGCTGGTGTCGCCGCTCACGTTCGATCGCTATCGACTGCCCGTGGTGGCGTGCGCCGCGTTGCTCGCGGGGCTCGTGGTGAGCACCGCGCCCGTGCTGACGCCGCGCCGTGGTGTGGCATTCGCGGGACTGCTCGTGCTGCTGCTGGGCCCGCTCGTGCCGAACGCGTGGACGGCCGCGATCGCGCGCACCGGCACCACCGCGGGTGAAGCGCGCGCGTGGTGCGAGTCGAACCTGCGTGCCGATGAACTCACGCTGCTCGAGCCCTACGCGCCCCGGCTGTTGTCGCTGCGCGAGGCCGCCCAGCAGGCCAACACGCCACTCGCCGAGAGCGCGAGCCCGGCGTGGCGCGAGCGCATGCGCACACGGCGTGCGTGGGCTGCGCTGCCGTTGCCCACGCTGGTCGCGGGGCGTTGCGTGGTCACGGTGCACACCGCGGATGGCCGCACGCAGGATGTGACCGTGTTCGAGCATGCCTCGGACTTCGATCGCGTGCTGTACGACGAGCGCCTGCTGGCCGGTGTGGACGTGGTGATCACGTCCAGTGCGCAGCGCGCGCGGTTCGAGGCCGACTCCGTGCGCTATGCCGATGCCTGTGCGTTCTACCGCACGCTCGATGCGCACTACCCGGTGGCCGCGCGATTCGAGTCCGACGCGCAGCACAGCGGACCCGCGATCACGATCCATCGCCGCAGCGCCACTGCACCCGCGCCTGCACCGTTGCCTCTGGATTGGTGGACCGAGCGCATCCCCGAGCCCGCACGCGCCGCTGCAGCCCGCGTGCACCTACCCGACGACACGCTGTCGTCGCACCCGGCCGTGGACGCCGCCGGCGAGCCCACGCCGTGGGTGCGCGCGCTCACTCCGCTCTACACCATGCAACTCGCGCAGTTCACCGAGTCACTGGCTTACGCCATGATCCAACTCGATCGCCCCGCTCCCGCACAACGGCTCATGCTCGCCGAACTGTGGGTGAAGCCCTATTCGCAGTGGGCGTGCCTACTCGCCGTGGAATCATCGGTCGGCATGAACGACTGGCGCGCGGTACGCGACGCCGTGGCCCGCACGCGCGCTGCCGTGCGCGGCGCAGCACTGGATCCCGCACTGGTGGAACGCGAGCGCGAAGCGCTCACGAGGCTCGCCGCGAAGCGCTGAGTGGGCAATCCAATCGCCCCGGGGCGATTGGACCTTTGAGCCACCGCGTGACGCTGCGTTACGCGTCCCGTCGCGCGTCGAACTCGCGCTTGTTCACGGGCTTGGGCGCCATGGGATACGGCGCGCGCACATGGAAGATGGCGGTGAGCACCGGGATGAACGACTCGCGGATGCGCGCCAACTCTTGAATGGTGATGTTGGCCTCATCCAGCTGACCGTCGCGCACGCGCTCCTCGATGATGCGCTGCACGAGGCCACGGATGCGGCTCGGCGTGGGCTCGGCCAGTGCACGCGAGGCCCCCTCGACGCCGTCGGCCAGCATGAG
>JAIOPA010000255.1 GCA_021414165.1 Candidatus Eiseniibacteriota bacterium | reverse complement strand
GTCACGCGTGAGCCAACCGGCCGGCGTGGAGCCCGGCGCGCCCGACTGACGACGCACGTCCGGCGGCAGATAGCCCGGAGGCGTGCGGCCCTCGCGCCAGACCTGGCCCGGCTGCGGCGGCGGCACGTAGCCGACCGGCGCGGGCGTGGGCTTGTAGCGGCGCAACTGGCCACCCCACAGCTCGCCCCAACGATCCCAGCCGTCCCACGACGAGAAGCGCGAGCGGTTGTTGTACCAGTCCGTGTAGCGCGGCGGGCAATCGCTGCGCACGACGTAGTAGTAGTACGGCGTGTAGCCGTTCCAGCACGTCGGGCCCCACGACCAGCCCCAGTTCACGCGGAAGTCCATGACGCTGCAGCGCGCGTAGTACGGATCGAAGCCGTTCCACCACGCCCACTGGTTCGGACGATGACAGTCGTTGCACAGGTAGCGCGGGTAGCGCACCTGCTCGTGCACGTAATACGTGACGTAGTCCGAGCCGAAGTCCTGCTCGGCGGTCTTCATGTCGAGCACCCGGCGGCGGATGCGCTCCATGGCCACATACGGATCGCCGACCACGCGGCCGTCGTCGTCAAAGCCCGGCTCGTCCTTGGCGCCGCGCGCGTCGACCTGGTCGCGTTCGTCGTCCTCGTAGCCAATGGCGGCCGCCTGCGGATCGTAAGGACGCAGGAACCACGGCATCTCGCGGAACGGCTGGTCCGAAGCAACCGCCACGATGAAGCCCTGGCCGGTCTTCTGCTCGACCGCCAACTCGAGATCGGAGTCGTCGCTCGGCAGGCGCAGCGTGCGTGCGCCCTCGACGCGGCCCTGACCACGCTTCCACGGGAACAGCAGGTTCACCGTGCCCTCGGAGTCGATCTCGTACACCAGCAGATAGGCCGATTCGGTGGTGCGCACCTTGATGCGCATGGCATCGCCCGGCTGGTACACGCCGTCGTCACCCTTGTCGGTCCACACATCGACATCGAGCGCGCGGGCCTGGGCCGGCGCGGGCATGCCGAGCGTGAACAGCGAAGCCGCGGCAAGCCCGAGTGCCAGGGCGAGCGCGGCGGATGATCGGATGAAACGCGTGGCGGATGCTGCGTTGGCCCTCGTGATGGCCAGCTTCATGACGGACTCCTCGGTGTTGCGGACTCCGGTCGGACCGCGATACGGGTCGTCGTATCGCGGCCTCGACCGGGGCCTCGGTCACCGGCGCTCAGCGCCGGCTCCCGTGGGACGGTGCCCGTCTCTTGTGATGCGACGGGGTGCTCGAGCGGTCCTTCGCTCGTGATGACTAGCGCTGGATCCAGACCAGCGGGCGGGGCGCGTTGTTCTCGAGCGAAGGCTTGGCCTTGAGCTCGCGATTGCCCGCCGCCGTCTGGTACGCCCAATCGAAACTCACGGTCGCATTGGAGATCGAGGTGACGCGGAACTTCGCGTAGCGATCGTCGCGCGTCCACACGATGTAGCAGTGCCCGATGATCAGCTCGACGCTGCCCGTGGGCGACCAGCCCGCGTTGGGCGCGAAGTCCACGGCATCGAGGCTGCCCGCGTAACCCGCGTCCTGGATGTTCGTGGCCAGGTCGGGCACGAACATCTGGCGAACGCTTCCATTGTACCCGTAGAACATGTCGGTGAGCGCATCATTCGACGAGCGCGAACCGAACGCCGAGAAGTCCCAACCCGCGCCAGCCGTGCCATTGACGAAGTTATTGATGACCCCGCTGCCCGCGGGACGCGGCGTGTCGAACACGTCGAGTTCCGACAAGGCGCTCTCGTTGCCCGCGCGATCGATGGCCGAGACGGCGTAGTAGCGCGTGACCCCGTTCGCCAGGCTGCCGGCCACGAACTGCGTGGCGGTGGTGCTGCCGATGCGATCGAACGGGCACGACGTACCGCTGGCGCACGGCGCCTGATAGATGCGGTAGCCCGCCAGGTCGCTCTCGGTGTTGTCGGTCCAGAACAGCGAGACCTGGCCATCGCCCGTCACGCTGAACAGTCCGCGCGGAGCGGCCGGGGGCGTGATGTCGCGGGGCGCGGTGGTCGTGTCATCGCAGGCCGTGAGCCCGAGGGCGGCCAGCAGGCCCAAGAGAGCGATCGCCTTGCGCATGGGGTGACTCCTCCGTGAAGTGCCGGGAACGTGGGATGGGACAGACACGTGGGGTTAGTAGGGCAACCGGCGTGCCAATGTCATGGGCGATCCGTTCGCCCGAGGCCGACACTCTACCTGTTGTACCCGCGATCGGGTCACACGCGTTGGGCTTTACGCACGGCGGCTGCGCGGCTGTTGCAGCGCAACGGGTTAGCGCGAGCGCTCGCGGAGCAGAGGCGAGGTTGCTCGCTCGGAAGCCGGCTGCGGGAAACAAGAAACCGCCGCCGGGGAGCGACCCCGGCGGCGGTTGCGGTGTGCGCAGCAGACTCAGGTGTGTGATGCGCGCTACACCGCCTACTGAAGGAGTGGACACCGGCCGAAAGCGTCGCGACTCAAGCCCGGACATCCCCCAGTGTTGGCCTGGCTCGCGACCGACCGGTGTCCGAAGTTCCCTCCGCGGATGGATCTCATTGCGCCGAAACCGCTGACCGGGTTCTACATGCGGTCCCGGCGAGAGCCGTCCCTCCATCCGGCGGAGGAATCCGAACAACCAAGATCGTGGTGCTGCGGTGCTGAGGGAATGTCCAAGCTAGCCGGTCGTAGGAGCCGATGCGTTGTCGTGTAAGACGGGGCTCGTACCCTCGACCGGATCCTTGCGAACCGGCTAGCTCAGAGTGTTGCGGTGCTTCTTGGAGGTCCCCCCCTCCGCCCAAGCTATAGAGCACCCCGCGTGCCAATCACCTCACGATTCGCGAACATTCCCGTAACCTGTTGTCACACCATGTCTACCGCGCCGGTATGCGATCGCGCCGCACTCGTGCACGCGGGCCCCGCGTTCGGTGAAAGTGGAAAGGGATTACCAATACGATGGCCCCGCGCAGCTAAGTCGTTGCGCGGGGCCATTGTGTGTATAAAAGTTTTTTAGGGTGTCACCTATAAGACTCTTTTACGAACGTGCCACCTCGAGGCCATAGGTGCGGATGCGGCTCAGGAGCGTGGGGTAGCTGAGCCCCAACTCGCGCGCGACGCGCGCCTTGTTGCCGTGGAAGCGCTCGAGCGCCTCGGCGATCAACTGCTTCTCCAGTTCCGACACACTGCTGCGCAGCGAGCGGGCGCCCGCAGTGGTGGCGGGGCCACGCGGCGCAGCCGGGGCGGGCTGCGCGGCGGCGGCGGCGGCCGAGGCCTGCTCGGCGTCGGCCTCGCGCATCTCGTTCGGCAGCAGTTCCACGCCCAGCACGTCGCCCTCGTCGGCGAGCACGACCATGCGCTTCACCGTCTTCTCCAACTCGCGCACGTTGCCGCGCCAGTCGCTGGTGAGGAACATGCGGATCACCTCGGGCGCGAAGCCGCGCACGGGCTTGTCCATCTGGCGCGAGTACAGGTCCAGGAAGTGCTGCGCCAGCACCGGCACGTCCTCGCGGCGTTCACGCAGCGACGGCACACGCACGGTGATGTCGTTGAGACGGTAATAGAGATCC
>JAIOPA010000252.1 GCA_021414165.1 Candidatus Eiseniibacteriota bacterium | reverse complement strand
GAGCGCTGGGCCGAGCGTGAGCCCCGGCTGCGGGTCGCGCACCTGCCGCCCTCGGGGCTCCCGGCCGCGCTCGAACACGGACGGCGCATGGCGCGCTCACCGTGGATCGCGCGGCAGGACGCCGATGACGTGTCGCACCGGCGGCGGCTCGAGCGTCAGTTCGCCTACCTCGATGCGCATCCGGGGATCGATGTGGTGGGGACCTGCATCCGGCTATTCCCCTCACATTCGGTCGGGATCGGCATGCAACGGTGGGCCGTGTGGCATAACACACTATTGACACATGACCAGATGAGACGAGAACTACTCATCGATAGTCCGCTCGCGCACGGCACCGCGATGATCCGGCAAGCTGCTCTGGACCGCGTGCAGGGCTGGCATGAGCACGGCTGGGCCGAGGACCTCGATCTGTGGATACGACTCGTGGAAGCGGATGCGCACCTCGGCAAGGTCATGGAACCACTTTATGGATGGAGACAGCATCCACACAGTTCGACACGCACGGACGCACGCTATTCGCAGGCGCATTTCACGGCCCTCAAAGTGGCCACGCTCGATCGCGGCCTGCTCGCGGGGGGCCGTACCGCCACGCTCATCGGCGTGGGTTCGAGCCTGCAGCGCTGGCGGGACGCGCTCGGCGCGCGTCTCGCCGCGTCCGTGGAACTCCGGCAGCCGCCTGGCGATCTCGAGGGTTTGCTGACCCGCCCTCTCGTGCTGGCGCTCATGGCCCCGCAAGCGCGCGAGCGATGGCGGCGTCACCTCGCGGCGGCCGGTGCTCGCGAAATGCAGGACTTCATATTCGTGAGCTGACGCTCCGGAGCGCATTCCCGGATTGACATAGCCGCGCTGCTATCCGAAGGTATCCACGAGACACCGTTCCCCCTGAGCGGGTCTCATTTCCACTTGCAACGGAGGCAGCATGGCGAAGCGACCGCGGAAGACCTACACCGCGCAGAAGCGTGCCGAGATCCTAGCGGCCGCGACGAAGGAGAACCTCACCGCGAATCAAGTGAAGGCGCGGTTCGGGGTCACTCCGGTGACGTATTATTCATGGCGCAAGAAAGAAGGCCTCGTCGGCCGTCGTGGCCGTCGTCCGAGCCTGCTCACGCAGGCCGGTGCCGACAGCTCGATCGCGACGCAGGTTCGCGCGGGTGTGCAGGCGAAGGTCCGCGCAGTGCTCCCGGGGATCGTCCGGGAGGAAGTGACGACGTACCTGAACGCCTTGTTCGCCGGCTCCAAGCGTGGTCCGGGCCGGCCTCGCAAGACGCTCTAGCACGACACGTTCGCATCGCCGGCGCGGTGACCCTGAGGTCGCCGCGCCGTTCGCTTGGTGGCCATGCGCGGTGTAGCTTGGCAGCGTGAACTCTTCTCCCGCTCCTGCACGCAAAGCGCTCCCGCGGCCCGTTGTCTGGGTCCTCGCGGCGTCCCTCGCACTCGGCCTGTTCGTGGCGTTCGCCTACCCGCTCGTGGATCCCGACGAGGGCCGCAACGCCCAGGTCGCAGCCGAGATGGCCGCGAACGGTGACGTGGTGATCCCGCACCTCTCGGGCGTGCCGTATCTGGACAAGCCGCCCGCACTGTTCGCGCTGTCGGCTGCAGCGATCCGCGTGTTCGGACCGCAACCGTTCGCGGCGCGGCTACCCGCGATCCTCGCCGCGCTGCTCACGCTGCTCATGCTCGCGCACGCGAGCCGCCGTCTGGCGCCCGAAGGCCATGCGTTCCGCGTCACGGCACTCACCGCCGCATCGCCGCTGTTCGCGGTGATCGGCGCGTACGTCATCTTCGACATGCCGCTCGCCGCCTGCGTCACCGCGGTGTGGACACTGCTCGCGATCGAACTGGAGCATGGGGTGAGCGCCAAGCGCCGGCTGCTCATGTTCCTCGCGGTCGGACTTGGTGTGCTCGTGAAGGGCCCGGTCATGTTGGCCTGGACGTTCGGTGGCAGCCTGGGTGCTGCAGTGCTCCTGCGCAGCACGAGCGCGCTCGCGTGGCTCGGCTGGTGGCCCGGCTGGCTCGTGGCGCTGGGACTGCCCGGCGCCTGGTTCGCGGCGGCACTGCAACGCCACCCCGAGTACGCGCACTATGCGTTCCTCGAGGAGACGTTCGAGCGCATGACCAGCTCGTCGTTCCATCGCAACCAACCGTGGTGGTTCGTGCCCGCGGTGTTCGTGGGTGGCGCGCTGCCATGGTCGCTCGGCACGCCGTGGCGCGCCCCAGCGTCGCCCGCCAGCCGGGTCGCAGCCGGGTTCGCGCTCTTCGCCGCGGTGTTCTTCAGCCTGTCGCACTCCAAGCTGGTCACCTACCTGCTCCCGGCGTTCCCGGCGCTGGCCTGGTGGGCCGCCGAGTCGTGGAGCGCGCAGCCCCGGCCGCGGGCCGTGTTCGCGGCCATGCTGGCGTTCGCGCCGCTCGTGCTGGTGGCGGGCTGGATCTCGCTCCGGCCGGTCGCCGCGCACACCTCGGGCGAGGGTCTGGCGCGCGCCGTGCAGGCGGCCGGCGCCCCGGCGTTGCGGTACGAGGACTGCTATAGTCCCGGCACGGATTTCCTGCTCGGCAGGCGCTCCCCGGTGGTCTCGGCCCTCGGGCATCCGCTCACCAGCAACTACGCCGTCCGCTACCGGGAGTCACTCCGGGAGCGAGGACTCTGGACGCTCCTGGATTCCCCCGCTGACGCCCCACCGGCCCGCATCATCGTGCGTGAACCGTCGCACGCAGGTGTGCCCCCGGCCGGCGCGCGCGAGATCTTCCGCGACGCACGCTTCATCGCCTGGCTGTTGCCGGCGGACTGACCGAGGACCCAACTTCCATGTGTGGCATCGCTGGACTCGTCGCTCCCGACCTGTCCCCTCCCGAACGTCTCGAGCTCGTGCGCAACATGGTGCACCGGCTGCGCCACCGCGGCCCGTCCGGCGAGGCGCTGTGGGATGGCGGCGAGTGCGCCATGGGCATCGCCCGGCTCGCGATCGTGGCGCCGAACCAACCCGCGCGTGTGCTCGAGAACGAGACCGGCGACATCGTGGGTGTGGCGAATGGGGAGCTTTACAACCATCGCGCGCTCGAGCACGACCTGTTGTCACGCGGTCACGACTTCACGCCCGGTCCCGACACGTTGCTGCTGCCGCACCTGTATGAAGAGCGCAATCACGACTTCCCCGAGGCGCTCGACGGCATGTTCGCCATCGCGCTCTGGGACCGCACCACGCGTACGCTCACACTGGCGCGCGACCGTGCCGGCGAGAAGCCGCTGTTCGTGAGCGCGCATGGCCGCCGCTTCGCGTTCGCCTCGGAGCCCGGCGCGCTGCTCTCGCTGCCGTGGGTCGCACGCACGCCGGCCGCGGCCGCGCTGTCGCGCTTCCTGGTGCATGGTGCTTTCGCCGGAGACGACACGGCCTACGAATCGATCCGCCAGCTACCACCCGGTCATGTGCTCGTGGTGAAGGACGGCTTCGAACGCATTCGCCGCTTCTGGCGGCCGTGGGACTCGCTCGTGCACGCCTCACCCGGTGCCGCGCTGCCCACCGACCACAGCGACGCAACGCTCATCGCCACCACGCGCGAAGCACTCACGCGCGCCGTGGCATCACGCGTGCCGGCCGAGGTGCCGTTCGGCGTGTTCCTGTCGGGGGGCATCGACTCCGGGCTCGTCGCGGTGCTCGCCGCCAAGGCCCATGGCTCACGCTTCCCCACGTTCAGCATGCGCATCGATCATCCGGGCTACGACGAGTCGCCGCTGGCCGCACTCGTGGCACAGTCGCTCGGCACCGATCATCACGAGGTCGGCATGGACGTGCGCTCGGGCGAGCGCGCGCTGCGCGACTGGGTGGCGCGCATGGATCAGCCGCTCGGCGACCCGAGCCTGCTGCCCACGTGGCTGCTGTCGGAGTACGCCTCCAAGCATGTGCCCGTGGTGCTCACCGGCGAGGGCGGCGACGAGTTGTTCGGCGGTTACCCCACGTATCTGGGCCATCGTCATGCCGCGATCGCCGACCGCATCCCGGCGCCGCGCGCGGCAGTGGTGCTCGAGTTGGCCCGCCGGTTCCGGCCCAAGCATCACCATGTCACCGTGGCGCATCTGCTCGAGCGCTTCCTGGGCGTGCGCGGGCTCTCGCCGTTCGAGCGCCATCTGGCGTGGTTCGGCGCCGCGCGGCATGGCGAGGCGATCACGCTGCTCGCACCCGCATTACGCGCGCAGATCCGCGACGACGCGCCGCTGGCGCACGCCCGCACGCTCGAGCGCCAGTTGTCCGACATGGAGCTCATGCGCGTCGGCGAGGCCCCGCCGCTCGTCGCCTACCAGTTGCTCGACTTCGAGACCTATCTGGCGGGCGATCTGCTCACCAAGGTGGATCGCTGCACCATGGCGCATGGCGTGGAGTCGCGCGCCCCGTTCCTGCAGGCGTCGCTCATCGCACATGCGTTCGATCTGCCGGAGTCCGCGCGGCTGCGCGGCACGTCGGGCAAGTGGGTGCTCAAGCAGGCGGCCCAGCAACTGCTGCCGCGCGAGATCCTGGATCGCCGCAAGCAGGGCTTCTCGCCGCCGTTCTCCACGTGGTCACGCGGTCCGCTGCGTGGTCTCGTGCTCGACGCACTCTCACCGGGCCGTGTGCAGGCGGCCGGCGTGCTCGATCCGAACGCGGTGCAGCGCATCGTGCGCGATCATCTCGAGGCCCGCGAGGACCGCGGCCGCACGCTGTGGACGCTGCTCGCCATGCAGCTCTGGGCCGAGCACTGGCTCACGAGCGCCGACCTGCCGGCTGCCGCGAGCTCGCTGCACGGCTAGCCCGAGCTAGTGCCCCGCCGGTGCCGCCAGCGGTGTACCGGGCCGGCGCACCATCTGTGACGCGCACGCGAATCCCACCAGGATGAGCGACGACAGCAGCATGAGCGCGCGATCGAGCCCCACGCGATCGGCGAGCGCGCCGATCGGGTAGATGAGCAACGCGCCCAGCCCCCACGCCGCGCCCATGAGCAGGCTCGAGATGATGCCCGCATGGCGTGGCGACAGTTCCTGCCCCAGCACCACGTTCACCGGCAGTGACGCCTGCAGCACGGTGTAGCCCACGAGCAGCGCGCCAAAGGCCAGCGCGCCGCTCGTGAGGAAGAACACCACATAGAACGGTGCGGCCAGCGCGAACGACGTGACCACGACCTTGCGGCCGCCGAAGCGGTCGGCGAGCCAGCCACCGGCGAAACCGCCCAGTGCGCCAAGCGTGAGATACACCGTGGTGAGCCAGCCGCCGCGTGCAGTGGATCCGCCGTGCGCATGCACCCAGAGCGGCAGGAACGTGGCGAACCCGGACGACACCGCCGAGCGGCACACGACCGTGAAGTACAGCATGGCGAGTGGCCGCGCGACCGGACGAAGCTCGGAGAGCGGCGCATCGACGCGCTTCGCGCTCGCGATCGGCGGCACACGCGCGAACCACACGAACAACAGCGCGCACAGCACGAGCCCGGGCAGCGCGGCGAGCCACGTGTGGTCGAGCCCGAAGCGGCCCACCACCGCGGTGGCATACGCGGGCCCGAGCGCCCAACCCAGCGTGCCGCCCGTGACCCAGAACGACATCGCGAGCCCGCGCTTGGGGCTCGACGCTCCCGCCAGCTTGGCGGTCTGCGGATGGAACATGGCCACCCCGACTCCGCCCAGCACCAACAGTGCGACGAGTGTGGCGTAGTTGGGCGCCAGGCCGATCGAGGCCATGAACGTGGCGGCGATGAGCGGACCCAGCGCCACGAACCACGGCCGCCGCATGCGGTCGGCCCACACGCCGAACGCCGGCTGCGAGAACGACGACGACAGGCTGGCCATGGCGGTGAGTCCACCGACCATGGCGTAGTTGAGTTCCAGTCTCTGCGCGAGCAACGGCAGCAGCGGCAGGAAGAAACTCGAGTACGCATCGATCGTGAAGTGCCCCAACGCGAGGACGCCGAGGCGCGGGGTGAGGAACGAGGACCGCTCGGGGGTGCTCATTGCACGCACTCTAGACGAAGCATCGCACGAGGGCACACGAACGATGTTCGGCGGCAAAGCGAGAGCCCGGGTGGCGGGGAGCACACCCGGGCTTCGTGGAACCCTCTAGAGCTGCGATCAAGCCGCGTCGGAGTCCTCGCGCATGAGGATCGAATCGAGCCGCTGGATGAACTGCTCCGTGCGCTCGACCTCGTGACGCGCCGGCCCCATGAGGATGCGGGCCTCGAGCGCATGCTCGTCGCGCGCCCACGCCTCCATCTCGCCGAACAACACCGCGCAGCCCGGTGCGCCGATCGTGGCGCACATGCCCTTCAAGCCGTGCGACTCGAACTCGATGCGGCGGGCATCGCCGGCCTCGAACGCCTGATCGAGCCGGTCGAGACGCGGACGCACGTCCTGCAGATACGTGTGCAACAGTGACGAGCGCAGCGCGGGGATCCCCATGCAGGCCGTCTCCAACTGCTCCAGATCGATCGCCGGGCCCTCGGGTAGCTCGGGCACCACGAACGGCCCGCCCTCGCTGCGCGTGCGAGCGGCAGACTTGCTCGCGGTCTCCGCGGCAGCAGGTGCCTCGAAGTGCGTGGAGACGACCGTGAGGCGCGCCGGCATCGTGCTGGGCTCCGACTCGGTCGGCCGGCCATCGCGCGACGTGAAGCGCTCCACCACCGACGCCAACTCCTCGAGCTGGATCGGCTTGCCGAGCACCAGGTCCATGCCCGACGCCAGCCCCCGTTCGCGCTCGGCGCCCGGGTCCGTGCTGGAGCTCAGGCCCACGATGGGCGTGCGCCAGGCGCCACGCTCGCGCGCGCGGATCGCGGCGGTGGCCCGACAGCCATCGAGGTCCGGCATCTGCACATCCATGAGGATCAGGTCCCAGCGCTCCTGCTCCGTGCGCTCGATCGCGCGCCGTCCGCTGTGCACCACTTCCACGTTGTAGCCCACGCGATGCAGCGCGCTGGTGGTGACGAGCTGGTTGACCGGATCGTCGTCCACGAGCAGCAAGCGCAAGCGGCCGCGGCGCGCCTCGGCGAGCGAGTGGCGCGTGACCAGCGGGCGCTCGTCGTGCGCCAGATGCGCGTGACCGGGGTGCAGCACCTCGGCGAGCGCTTCATAGAGCTGCGCGGGATCCAACGGCTTCATGAGGTAGGCGGCGAAGCCCGCGGCCTTCACGCGGCCACCGTCGCCCGGACGGCCGACGTTCGTGACCATGACGAGCTGCATCGCGTCCAGGTCGTGATCGCCACGGATGGCCAGCCCCAGTTCCTCGCCATCGAGCATCTCGAGATGGCGATCGAGGATCGCGACCTCGAACAGTTCGCCACGCGCGGCCGAGTCGTGCACGAGGCGCAGCGCCTCGGGTCCGCTCTCGGCGCACGTCACATTGCAGCCCCACGCCTGCAGCACATCGGCGAGCGGTTCGCGGTCGGCGGGGTTGCCGTCGGCGAGCAGCACGCGCACCCCACGCAGCGCCACCTCGGCCGCCGGAGCACCCGCGTGGCCCACGGTCATGGGCTGCTTCTGGAGCGTGATCCGGAATCCGAACGTGCGGCCGGTGGCATCGGCGGCAAAGCTCGCCATGCCGCCCATGGCCTCCACGATGCGGCGCGCGAGTGCGAGCCCGAGCCCGTTCGGGGCCGCCGGCCCCGAGCCCGCGGAGTCCGTCCAGCCCAACGATGCGCCGGAACCGGCGCCATCGGAGACCGCGAACCGCAGCACGACCTCGTGATCATCCTCGGTCTCGCGATCCACCAGCAACTGCACCGCGCCCGCCTGCGTGCCTTCAATGGCGACCTGCGCGAGCGACGTGAGCACCTGACGCACGCGGCCGGGATCGCCCTTCACGCGCGACGGCACCAGCGCAGCCGTGCGCGTCTCGAACGTCACGCCGTGTTCGCGTGCCGAGGGCTCGAGCCGCGCGGCGACCTGATCCAGCGTGACGCGCAGATCGAAGTCGAGCGACTCGACCGGCATGTTGCCGGCCTCGAGGCTCGAGTAATCGAGCGTGTCCTGGATGAGGCCGAGCAGCGTCTGCATGCGCTGCTGGATCGTCTCGACCATGGGGCGTGCATCGTTGGACAGCTCGCCCTGGAGCAACAGGTTCGTGAGCGTGATCACGCCGTTCATGGGCGTGCGGATCTCGTGGCCCATGGCCGCGAGCACGTCACCACGCGCCTGGAGCAGGTCGGTCTTGGCGGTCGGCTCAGCCACGGCCACATCGTTCGCAGGGGTCGCCACCGCGGGCGCCGGAACGGAGTTCGTGGAGCGCGTGGCCTCGTCCTGCCAGCGGCGGCGGGCAACGCCCACCAGGTAGCGCTCGCCATCGGAGCTCACGACCACGCGCACGCGCGCTTCGAGCGCGACATTGGAGCCATCGGCATGCGGCACATGCACGACGCGATCGAGCGTACCCGCAGCACGGCGCAGCAAACGCGCGGCTGCGAACACCAGTCCCTGCGCATCCTGCGGCGCGAGCATGTCGAGCACCGAGAGCCCGACGGCTTCCTTCACGCGCCGGCCGGTGAACGACTCGAACGCAGACGACGCCCAGACCAGACGTCCCCACGGATCGATGCTGAACACCAGATCCGGGGACGACTCCAGGACCTCACGAAGGCCGATGGACGGGGCGAAGGCCGGCAGGCTCTGCCGCTGGGGACGCAGGGAATCGCTCATGATGCCTCTTTGGCTCGCGATCGGGCGGCGTCGGACGTCCTGGTCCGCGCGCGGATGGGTCGCACGATCGACCCTGGCGTTATCGACGCAGCGGCCTCCCGTCTTGAGCGATACAGGGTTGCCGGTCGGCGGCAATCTCGTCCGGCCGGGTCTGCCGGTTGGCCGGCCGTACCTCGTGCGCCAGCGCCGCAAGTCGTTGCGAACACACGAAGCGCCCACGCCGCACGGTTGGCACCGAGGTTGCGAGACCCACGGGATGTCCCGTGACCGCTCGCGGATGCGCGCGGTCCACGCTCACCCGATGGGGAGGTCCCATGCATCGCCGTCACCGTCTTGTCGCTGTCATCGTCACGCTCGCGCTCGCGGGCTTCGCCGCCATCGCCGCGGCCCAGCATGATTCACACAGCAGCTCGCACAGCGCCGCGGTGACCAGCGCGCCGCCCAAGGCCGCCGCTCCCAAGGCCAAGGTCAAGGAGACCAAGGAAGCCAAGACGGCTGCGATCGTGGAGCCGGACGCCCGCCCGTGGGCCCAGCTCATGTCGGGCAATCGCCGCTTCGTGAAGGGCGAGCATCTGGTCACGTCGACGCGCGACCTGCGCAACGAGCTCGCCAACGGCCAGCACCCCGACGTGATCGTGCTCACCTGCTCCGACAGCCGCCTGTCGCCCGAGTGGATCTTCGACCAGCCGATGGGCGAGGTCTTCGTGGTGCGCACCGCCGGCAACCTGGTGGACCCGATCGCGCTCGGCTCGATCGAGTACGCGGTCGAGCACCTGCACGCCAAGCTGCTCGTGGTCATGGGCCACGAGAAGTGCGGCGCCGTCGCGGCCGCGGTCTCGGGCGAGGACATGCCCACCGAGAACCTGGACGCCATCGTGCGCAAGATCCGCCCGGGCATCCCGCCGGCGCGCGCCAACGCCAGCAAGGACGCGCTGCTTCAGGATGCGATCGAGGCGAACATCCGCCGCAGCGCCACGGACTGCGTGGTCGCCAGCCCGATCGTGCGCGAGCACGTCGTGCACGGCACGCTCGCGGTGGTGCAGGCCGTGTACCACCTGCAGAGCGGCGAGGTCGAGGAACTCGGCAACCCGACGCAGCTCTCGGACAACGACAAGCGCTGAGTCCCCCGCTTCGCCCCAACGCACGGCCGCGTTCCCCCACGAACGCGGCCGTCGCGTTTGTGGGGCCGCGCGCGTGCGGCTAACTTGCGTCGCTCATGCCCTCCCCGACCGATCCCACCCGCCCGCTCGCGCTGCACGAGGTCGTTGCTGACTGGTTGCCGCTCGCGGGCAGCTGGCTGCTCATGGGTGTGGAACTCCCGGTCGTGAGCGCGGTCATGGCACGCTTGCCGCACGCCACGGTGAGTCTGGCGGCCTACGGTGGCGTGGTGTTCCCGGTCGCGCTGCTCATTGAATCGCCCATCCTCATGCTGCTCACCGCCTCGACCGCGCTCGCGCGCGACCGTCATGCGTACGCCGTGGTGCGCCGCTTCATGTGGATCGCGGGCGGGCTGCTCACCGTGCTGCACGCGTTGCTCGCGTTCACGCCGTTGTTCGATGTCATCGCCGGCACGCTCATCGGCGTGCCCGAGCCCGTGCGCGAACCGGCCCGCATGGGACTGCGCATCATGCTGCCGTGGTCCATGGCGATCGCGTACCGGCGCACGCAACAGGGCCTCATGATCCGCTTTGGCCGCGCGCGTTCGATCACGTGGGGCACGCTCGTTCGGCTCACGACGCTGTCGAGCGTGCTGGCGCTGGGCTCGTGGCTCGGCACGTTACCCGGCATCGTGGTGGGCACTGCCGCCGTGGCCTCGGGCGTGGTGGCCGAGGCGCTGTTCGCGCGCTACTCGGTCATGCCGGTGCGCCGTGGCGCGCTGGAGCAGGCCCCGATCGCCGCGACGCCGCTCGCCATGGGCGCGTTCCTCAAGTTCTACACGCCGCTCATGCTCACGCCGCTG
The DNA here is from genome assembly GCA_021414165.1 of Candidatus Eiseniibacteriota bacterium. Classification (GTDB taxonomy): domain Bacteria; phylum Eisenbacteria; class RBG-16-71-46; order RBG-16-71-46; family RBG-16-71-46; genus JAIOPA01. Next base: position 1,323 of record JAIOPA010000252.1, on the reverse strand, counting down.
CTCAACTTCATCGGCATGCCGCTCGCGGCCAGTGCCATGAGCCGCATGCCGCAGGCGCTCGAATCGCTGGCGGTGTGGCCCGTGCTGTCGGGCGCCACGTTCACATTGCGCAGCGTGGGCTTTGCCTACAACGAGGTCGTGGTCGCGTTGCTCGACCGCGCGCGGCCCGCGCCGGCGCTTCGGCGATTCGCGTGGATCCTGGGCAGCATCACGTCGGGCCTGTTGCTGGTGGGCGCGGCCACGTCACTCGGCTTCGCGTGGTTCTCGCGTGGCGCCGCCTTGCCCGACGCGCTGGCCACCATGGCATGGCACGCACTGTGGCTGCTGGTGCCCATGGGCGCGGTGAGCGTGTGGCAGAGCCTGCACCAGGGCGCGCTCGTGCATGCGCATCGCACGCGCGCGATCACCGAGAGCATGGCCGTGCTGCTCGTGGCCACGGCCACGGTGCTCGGCGTGGGGCTGTCGTGGCGCAGCGTGCCGGGACTGCCGGTGGCGGCCGCGGGCCTTGCCGCCGGCGGGCTGGCGCAGGTGGCGTTCCTGGCGTGGCGCGCGGGCCCGGTGTGGCGTGAGCTGGAGCGCCGGGCGGAGCCGGTCTAGAAGCGCCGGGTCACGCGCAGCCAGACGCGCTGCGCATCGCGATCGACACCGTCACGGCGTGCGGCGAAGCCGTAGCGCAGCTGCGACTCGAGTGCGCCGAAACGCCAGTCGGCGTCCAGCGTGACGCCGGTGGTGCGCTCGAGTGGGTGTGAATCGAAGCGCGACCGCCGCAGCTCGAAGCGCGCGATGGTGGTGAGCCCGGCCATGGGCATCGCGGTCCAGCCCGCCGACACGTCATCCAGATCGAGCGGTGCCGAGTCGCCCGTGCGGCGCGACCAGCCGGCCGAGAACGACGGCTGGCCATAGGGCGTGGGCGCCGTGGTGTACTCGCCACGCAGGTCGGTGACGCGCTGGCGCACACCGTCGAACGTGCGATGCGTGAGCGCACCGGCGAGCCGCAGGCGGCCCATGCGCGCGGTACGGTCGTACTCGAGCGCGCTCTCATCCTCGTCGTAGGCGCTGGTCCGCGCGGTGACCGCGATACCACTGCCATCGGCGTCCCGGCGACGGCGCGCGTGGCGCGCGGTGAACGACTTCCAGCCGACGATCGCATTCAGGCGGATCAGATCGGCATCAGCCGCACCGGCCACGGGCGGGTCATAGGTGTACGACAACAGCACCGCATCGCCCGAGCGCAACCGGCCACCGGGCAGCACGAGCAACTGGAACGTGGAGGCATTGGCGATCACACGATAGTCGACGTTCTCGAGGAACGTGATGGTGTGA
>JAIOPA010000324.1 GCA_021414165.1 Candidatus Eiseniibacteriota bacterium | reverse complement strand
GCATGACGCGCGGTGAGGCGGCCGACTACGCGATCGACTACGAACGCGCGCGTCTCACGTTCTCGAACCGTCGCCTCATCTCGTCCGCGTCTCGCATCACCGTGGAGTACCAATACGCGTTGCAGCGCTTCCGCCGCAATCTCGTGACCGGGGCGACCGAGTGGAAGCAGGGCGCCTGGGTGTTGAACGCGCAGGCGATCTCCGAGGGCGATGACGCGGGCCGGCTGTTGAGCGGCACGCTCGATGCCGCCGACCGGCTGGCGTTGTCGCAGGCCGGCGACTCGCTGGCCCTTGGCGCGGGGGTGACGCCGGGTGTGGGCGACTACGACAGTGTGCGCGTGGGCAGCACGCTCGTGTACGCGTTCGCGGGACTCGATTCGGGCGCGTTCGTGGTGCGCTTCGCGCGCATCGGCAGCGGGCTCGGTGACTACGCCGACTCGGCGTTGGTCGGTGGCCGCACGGCGTATCGCTACGTGGGGCCGGGGCAGGGCGCGTTCCGCATCGGCCGCGCGTTGCCGGCACCCGAGACGCACCGGCTCGCCACGTTCGGCGCCAGCACGCGCCTGGGCGCGTTCACGCTCGAGACCGAGGGCGCGCTCTCGAGCCTCGATCGCAATACGCTGTCGGCACGCGATGCCGCGGACGACGCCGGTGGTGCCGCGCGCGTGAAGTTCGGTGCCGAGGGCCGCGCCGGACGCTTGCCGGGTCGCGCGGGCTTCACGGCCGCCTACCGCGCGGTCGAGCAGCGCTTCTCGCCGTTCTCGCGGCTCGAGCGCGCGTTCGCGGAGGAGGACTGGGGACTCACGCCGGGCGCCGACCTCGAGCATCCCAAGCGCGGCGACCTGGCGGGCTACTGGCAGCACTCGCCCGGGCGCGAACTGCGCGCGGAGTTCTCGGCGCTCTCGACGCCCGAGGGCTATAAAGGTACGCGCCGTGTGGGTGCGGCGCGCTGGCAGTTGGGCGCGCTCTCGGCGGACGCCAACGTGCTCGATGCCGGTGGCACCACGGCGGGGCGCGCGTTCGCGAGTGGCGGCCGCACGCGGACGAGCGGACAGCTGCGCTGGAATGGTGCGTGGTGGGTGCCCGCGCTGCGCGCCGAGCGTGACCGGCGCGAGACGCCCGCCGACAGCGCGCACATCGAGGACCGCGCGCGCATGCTCGATGCCGAGCTGGCCGGTGGTGCCAAGCTGCCGTGGCGCTGGCTGGTGGGCGCCGGCGAGCGGCACGATGAGCGCGATGCCGGCCGCACCGAGAGCCGCTCGCGCACGCGCACGCTGCGCGCCGAGCTCGAGACGCCGTTGGCCAAGCCGTTCGGCGTCACGGTGAACGCGCAACGCCGCGACACGCGCGATGAGATCGGTGGCGGGCTCGTGCGTCAGGATCTGGCGAGCACCCGCCTGCGCGGCGAGTGGCGGCCCGCGGGGTTGTCGGGCGCGCTGCAGGTGGAGCGCACCGGCGAGGCCGAGAACCGCCGCGTGCGCACGTTGCGCTTCGTGGGCGTGGGGCAGGGCAGCTACGACGCGACCGGCAACTTCGTGGGTCGCGGCGACTACGACCTGGTGCTCGTGGTCACGCCCGAGTTCGAGCGCTTCGCACGCACGGCCACCAGTGCCAAGGCGGCGTGGAGCTTTGGCATGAGCGAGGCGTGGCGCGGTTCGCGCGTGGAGTTCACGCTCGAGGATGAAGCGCGCCGGAAGGGCGGTGGCAAGCTCTCCGATGTGTTCCTGTCGACCGGGCTCGCGTTGGTCGATGCGGGATTGTCGCGCGGCAGCATCGTGCAGCGGCTCGATGCCGAGTTGGCACCCGGTTCGCGTGCCGCGGCGTTCCGCGCGCGTGCCGAGCGGCGCGTGAATGCCGATCGCTCGTTCGAGAACTTCGCGCAGCTCACGGATCAGCGCTCGGGTTCGCTGCGCTGGCGGCTGCGGCCCGGCACCACCACGAGCGCCGAGGCCGAGGCGCGCATCGTGTGGCAGCGCGCCGCACAGGCGTTCTCGGCCGGTGCAAGCTATGGCCGCACGTTGGTGGATCAGGGCGCCAATGCGCGCTTCGTGTGGCAGCCGGGCCCCACGGTGCGCGCCACCGGTGGGGTCGATGCCTCGTGGTCGCGCGCGTTGGGCGGTGGCGAGACCACGCGCACGTTGCGCGTGGGCCCCGAGGCTTCTTTGGGCGTGGGCCGCGCGGGGCGTGCCGAGTTGTCGGCGCGCCGCGCGTTCATCTCGGGGCCGCCGGCACTGGGATTGTTACCGAGCGCGGAACCCGCGGGCGCGCCGCGCTGGGACCTGAATGGCCGCTTCGACTACCGCGTGCACGAGACCACCACGATCGGCTTCGACACCAGTGTGCGCGAGCGTCCGGGCCGCAAGACCATCGTGACCGGCCGCGCCGAGGTGAGGGCGTTCTTCTGATGAGCACTTCGCCGATGCACTCCTACGGGGCCCGACTGGCCGTGACCGCACTGCTCTTGCTCGCGGGCGTGGCGCTGCCGGTGCGCGCCATGGCCGCACGGCTCGCGCTGGAATCGTGGCCGCTGTCGTCTCGTGAGGCCGATGGCCTCATGGCGCGCGCGCTCCGCGCACCGGCCGACAGCAGCGCGCTCGCGGCATCGCTCGCGCAGGCGGCGGCGCGCCTGCAGTCGGCCGGTTATCTCGACGCGCGGCTGTCGGCCAGCTGGGATGCACGCGGTGAAGTGCTCACGCTGCAGGCGCAGCCCGGCACGCGGCGGCGCTGGGGCGCGCTCACGATCGATGTGCCGCAGGCGGACTCGGCCGCAGCGCGCCGGTTGCTGGCGTGGAGCGGTGGCGGCTTCGCCGATCCCGCGGCACTCGCGCGCGTGGTGTCGGGTGCATTGGAGCGCGCCGAGGACGAGGGCCATGCCTGGGCGCAGCTCGCGATCACGCGCTGGCAGGTGGGCCCCGAGCGCATCGAGGTGGGCGTGAGCGGCGCACTGGGGCCGCGCGTGCAGGTGGAGGCCGTGCGGATCGATGGCCTGCGCACCACGCGGCGCGATGTGGCGGAGCGCGCATTGGGCCGGCTCGTCGCGTTGCCCTACAATCCCGCGACCGCGCGCGCCGCGGCACAACGGCTCGGCCAGCTCGGCGTGTTCTCACGCGCCGAGTACACCGGGCTCGAACCGGGGCTCCAGTGGGAACGCGGCACGCTCGCGTTCAAGGTCGAGGAGCCACGCTACAACCGGTTCGAGGGCGCGCTCGGTGTGCAGGGCAGCGCCGGCGTGGTCGGACTCGCAGCGCTCGACCTGGGCAACCTGCTCGGCACGGCACGTTCGGCTTCGCTCGCGTGGCAGTCGCGTGGGCGCGGACGTTCCGACTTCCGGGTGCGGGCGGTGGAGCCGTTCGTGGCCGGATTGCCGTACCGGCTCGAGGCGGCCGTTTCGCAGGAGCTGCAGGATTCCACGTACACAAGGACGCGTTGGGGCGTGCGGCTTGGTCACGCGCTCGGCACAGGGGACCGGATCGAAGCCGGTTACGAGGAGGAGCGCGTGGTGCAGACGCAAGGTGCGGTCTTGAACGCCGCGCTCCAGAACACCGCGTTCACGTTCGAGCACGACGGCCGCGACGACCGGCTTGCGCCGCGCCGCGGCTCGCGCTTCGAGGTCACCGGCACGGGCGTGTTCAAGCGCGAGAAGTTCCGTGCGCCGCTTCCCGGCGAGCCGGCCACGCGCCGCGCGCGCGCGGGCATCGCCGATGTGGAGGCCGAGTGGCACCGGCCGCTCACGCCCACGACCGGTCTGGCACTGGAACTGGCAGGCACCGGGCGCTTCTCGAGCGACGACGTGCTGGCCGACTACGAGCGCACGCCCGTGGGTGGCGCGCGCACGCTGCGCGGCCACGACGAGGACGAGTTCCGCGCCGACCGCGTGCTGCGTTCGCGTCTCGAGTGGCGCGCATTCCCGGGTCTCGCGGGCGAGCGCATCGCGCTCTTCTGGGACCATGCGCGCATGACCACGCGCGAGGCCCTGCCCACGACCGGCACGCGCATGGTCACGCGCGATGCCGATGGCGTGGGCATCGGGCTCCGGTTGGTGGCGGCTGCCGGACTCGTCGACGTGGACTACGGCCTCGAGCCGGGCCGCGGGTTCCTCGATGGCCGCATCCACCTGCGCCTCGTGAGCACGTTCTAGCATGAGCATCGTCTCGCAGGTCGAAGCGGCGTTCGCGCCAGGCGGCGCGCTGGCGCGGCACTGGCCCGATTGGGAAGAACGCCCGGGGCAGCGCTCGCTCGCGATCGAGGTCGCGCGCACGCTCGAGTACGGCGGCGTGCTGCTGGCCGAGGCCCCCACGGGCGTCGGTAAGTCCCTCGCGTATCTGTTGCCCGCCGCGATCTACGCCGCCGAGACCGATCAGCGCGTGGTCGTGGCCACCTGCACGCGCTCGCTACAGGACCAGTTGTACGAACGTGACCTGCCCGCGGTGCTCGAGGCGCTGGGGCTCGCGTTGCCCGTGGCGTTGTTGAAGGGCAAGCAGAACTACCTGTGCCCGCGCGCGCTCGAGATCATCTCGCCCGAGGGCGACGATGAGACCGAGGTGGTGGAGTCGTTGCGCGCCTGGGCCGCCGGCGACCCGGCGGGCGATCTCGATCGTTTCTCGCACGCCGACAGCGACACGTTCCGCCGCATGCGCTCGCGCGTGGCCACCGATCCGTCGGGCTGCACGTCGGCCACCTGCCGGCGCGCGCGAGAATGCTTCTGGGCCCGTGCCCGCCGCCGCGCGAGCGAGGCCAAGTTGGTCATCGTGAACCATGCGCTGCTGGCGCGTGCCACCGATGCCGAAGGGTTGCTGCCGCCGTTCGAGGCACTGGTGGTGGACGAGGCGCACCGTCTGGAGGGCGTGCTGTCGTCGCAGTTGGAGCGCAGCGCATCGCGCAATCGCATCGAGGAATTGCTGCGGCTCACGGGCACGCTCACCGGCGCACGCCGTGGCACGGGATTGCTCGCGCGCGTGCGCGGCTTCGCGCTGCCGTTGCTCGACGCCGCATCGCCCACGCGTGAGCGGCTGCACGCCGATCTCGAGCGGCTCTCGAGCCGCGCCGACGAACTGCGCACCGATGCCGAGACGTTGTTCGGCCGCATCGCCATGGCGCCCGCAGGGGCCAGCGCGAGCCCGTACAGCAAGCGCACGCGCCACAAGGATGCGGGTGAGTTGTTCGGCCGCGACCTGCATGCACTCGATGTGGTGCTCGAGCACGCGCGCTTCTATGGCGACGTGCTGCGCCGCGCGGCGAGTGCGCTGCAAGTGACCGAGACCAAGGGCGAGGCGGGCGAGGAACTGCAGGCCGAGCTCGAGACGATCGGTGCGCGTTGGGCCACGCTGCATGACGACCTCGCCATGCTGGCCGATGCCGGCAATCGTGACTGGGCGTACTGGCGATCGCAGGGCCCGAACGCCAAGGTCGCCGAACTGCACGGTGCACCGGTGTGGGTGGGCGATCAGGCGCGGCGGTTGCTGCGCGATGGTCCGCGCGCCTCGGTGCTCACCTCGGCCACGCTGTCGGCAGCGGGTGACTTCGAGTGGACCGCCGAGCGGCTGGGGCTCGGCGAGGGTAGCGGCGTGCCGTACGAGAGCCTCACCGTGCCGAGCCCGTTCCCGCTGGCGCAGCAGATGCGCGCGTTCGTGCTCGACACCGAGGGCGGAGACGAGGCCGAAGGCATCGCCCAGGTGGTGGCCGCACTCTGGAAGGTGTCGCGCCGCAACACGCTCGTGCTGTTCACCGCCCACGAGCGGCTGCGGCGCTGCCATGCCCGGCTCAAGCAGCTCCTGCCGGCCACCGCACCGCTCTATGCACAGGACCGCGACGGGCCCGCTGGCCTGCTCGCCGAGCGGTTCCGGGCCGAGCGCGGGGCGGTCTTGCTAGGCGTTGCAAGCCTGTGGGAAGGTGTGGACTTCCCGGGTGAGGCATTGGAGGTGCTGGTCGTGGCTCGACTGCCATTCTCCGTGCCTGATGACCCGGTGGTCGAGGCCCGCGCCGAGCGGTTGCGCGAGCGCGGACTCGAGCCGTTCCGCCACGACGCGGTGCCTGAGGCAGTCATGCGGTTCCGGCAGGGCGTGGGCCGGCTGATCCGGCGTGCGACCGACCGGGGAGTGCTGGTGGTGTGCGATCCGCGGCTTGCCCGCGCGTCGTACCGGGGCCCGTTCCGGGCCGCACTGCCGGTCGAACCGAGACTGTGGAAGGATCCCCGCGGACTCGCACACGAGGCCGCTGCCTTCCTCGCGCGCGAACAGGACGTGACCTTGGAGGAGAGTCCGTGATCCGGCTGGGCGTGAGCAGACTGACGTTGGATGACGTCGTCGATGTGGCGCGCGGTGAGACGCGCGTGGAGTTGCCATCCGAGGCCCGTACCCGTGTGCTCGCCTGCCGTCGCGTGGTCGACGAGGCCGTGCGTTCGGGCAAGGTGGTCTATGGCGTGACCACCGGCTTCGGTCCGCTCAAGGACAAGAGCATCGCCGCCGACGACGTGCGCGCGCTGCAGTTGAACCTGGTGCGCTCGCATTGCGCGGGCACCGGTGGCGCGAGCCCGCGCGAGGTGGTGCGGGCCATGCTGCTGCTGCGCGCGCACTCGCTGGCCATGGGGTTCTCGGGCGTGCGGCCCGAGGTGATCGAGATGCTCGTGGCCATGATCGAGCGCCGCGTCACGCCGGTCGTGCCCATCCAGGGCTCGGTGGGCGCCTCGGGTGATCTCGCACCGCTCGCGCACATGGCGAGTGTCATGGTGGGCGAGGGCGAGGCGTGGTTGGGCGAGCAGCGCATGCCGGCCGGGCTGGCGTTGCGCGGCGCGGGACTGCAGCCGCTCACGCTGGAGGCCAAGGAAGGACTGGCGCTCATCAATGGTACGCAGTTCAGCACGGCGTGGGCGGCACTCGCGTGTGCCGATGCCGAGCGCGTGTGGGAGGCCGCCATGGGTGCGGCCGCGTTGTCCACCGAGGTGCTGCTGGGCTCGTTCGCGCCCGCGCGCGAGGACGTGCAGGCGTTGCGTCCGTACCGTGGTGCGGCCGAGGCCGCCCGTCGTCTGCGCGAGTACTCGCGCGGCAGCGCGCTCGTGGAGTCGCACAAGGATTGCGGCCGTGTGCAGGATGCCTACAGCTTGCGCTGCGTGCCGCCGGTCATGGGCGCGTCGTGGGATGCGATCCTGCACGTCGAGCAGCAGCTCGAGGTCGAGCTGAACTCGGTCAACGACAACCCGCTCGTGTTCGCTGAGCTGGGCGAGACCGTGTCGGCCGGGTTGTTCCATGCGCAGCCGGTCGCGCTGGCCGCCGACTACCTCAAGATCGCGGTGGCCGAGATCGCGTCGTTGTCGGAGCGCCGCATCGATCGCTTGCTCGACTCGCGGGTGTCGGGATTGCCCGAGGCTCTGGCGAGCACGCCGGGGCTCGAGTCGGGCTACATGCTGGCGCAGTACTCGGCCGCGGCCCTGGTGTCGGAGAACAAGACGCTCGCGCATCCGGCCAGCGTCGACAGCATCCCGACCGGTGCTGGTGTCGAGGACCACGTGAGCATGGCGCCGATCGCGGCGCGTTACGCGCGGCACATCACCGATCACGCCGCGCGCGTGATCGCGCTGGAACTGCTGTGCGGTTGCCGTGCGCTCGAGTTCCGCCGTCCGCTCAAGGCGGGTGAGGGCACCGAGATGCTGTATGGCGCGGTGCGCCGCGTCATGCCGGCACCCGAGGGTGACCGCCCGCTGCAGGGTCCCACCGAGGAGCTGGCGCGCTGGGTGTTGTCGGGCGCGCCGCAGCGTCTCGCCGAGGAGGTGTTGTCGTCGTGAACCCCGTCGCCACTGCCCGCACCGTGCGCGCCGCGCGCGGCACCACGCTCAGCTGCAAGGGCTGGGTGCAGGAAGCCGCGCTGCGCATGCTCATGAACAACCTCGATCCCGAGGTCGCCGAGCGGCCCGAGGACCTGGTGGTCTATGGCGGCACGGGCAAGGCGGCACGCGATTGGCCGAGCTTCGAGCGCATCGTGACCGCGCTGCAGGGGCTCGAGAACGACGAGACGCTGTTGGTGCAGAGCGGCAAGCCGGTGGGCATCTTCCGCACGCACAGCGATGCGCCGCGCGTGCTCATCGCGAACTCGAACCTC